>JAJRBP010000027.1 GCA_028679405.1 Methanoregulaceae archaeon
CATGGCGTCTCCGTAATAAGATATTACCTATTTCGCTTCTGATTGTCATAAAAATGCGGGGTCCGGGGAATTATCCGGATATTCTGTTTCCAGTGTTCCACACTTTCGCACCGGCCGGGACTGGTATATACAGTTCATCTGCAGATTGAAAACAGAGGTACCCGATGGCAATTTTCAGGTATGAGAACCGGTTTTCAGCACCCTCCAGGGAACAGAGAGAAAGATACATGAGGGGGGAGCACGAGGAGTTGTCCTTTTCAGACGGGCAGGTCCTGTTGATCGCCTATGATGAGGCCGTATACCTGAAGGATGATATCAATGACGTCCGCGTGCTCTTTACAGGTGTCCGGGACAAACAGGAAGCGTACGAAGAAGTCCGCCGGATTATCGGACCCGGAGGGCAGGAGGATAAAGACGGGACCATGGACGGATAGGTTTGTCCCTTGAGCGGTCCTGTCCGCCGGTTGCCGTGCAGGTCTCCCCTCCGTCCAGCTGTCTTTCCTGAGAGGTGATTCCCGCATTCCAGTTTTCAGGGGCACATCCGGGTTTGCACTCAGCCTCAAGGTCTCTTAAATACTATTGTGATCATTTCACTTGTTCCGTTGACTATTTCTTCGAATTCAGGGCAATAGGAGCCTTTTATCTCCTTGTGGAGTACTGTTTTCTGTATGGACCGGGGAAGTACTTCTCTGGCAGGAACGGTCGTCCTGCTGATCATCCTTTCTCTGCTGCCCGCCGCTGCATCATCGCAGGACGGGGTAGCTTTCACGGATTTTTTTTCCGGTGCGGCGGGGATCTCGCCCGACGCCCCAGGGCCGGGGGGGAAGGTTGGCGGTGTCCGGATCTTTCCATCCGATCATATCTGGAATACACGGGCGGACAATCTTCCTGTGGATCCACACTCCGATGAGTACGTGAATACGATCGGAAGGAATGCGTACCTGCATCCCGATTTCGGATCGGGCACCTGGGAAGGCCATCCGATAGGTATACCGTTCAACGTGGTCAACAACGGCACGCAAAAAGCCAGGGTGAAATTCGACTACTCGGGGGAGAGCGACAGAGTTCTCTACCCGATCCCCGCGAGACCGAAGATTGAGGGAGGATCTGACCGGCACATCCTAATCCTCCAGACAGACGAGAAAAAACTCTACGAGCTCTACAATGCCAGGAAAGATGCCAGCGGCCGGTGGTATGCCGGATCCGGCGCAGTCTGGAACCTCACGAAGTATCGGCTCCGGAGGGCAGAGTGGACATCGGCCGATGCCGCCGGTCTCGCAATCCTCCCCGGGCTGGTCAGGTACAGTGAAGTCGCTTCCGGTGAGATCCGCCATGCGATCAGGTTCACCGCCGGGCAGACGAGGAACCAGTACATCTGGCCGGCGCGACATCAGGCGTCATCCCTCGCAGGCTACCAGTATCCCCCGATGGGCCAGCGGTTCAGGTTAAAGGCGGATTTCGACATATCCGGCTATCCATTTGAAGATCAGGTCATCCTCACCGCCCTGAAGAAGTACGGTATGATCCTTGCAGACAACGGGGCCCCCTGGTATATATCGGGCGCTCCGGATCAAAGGTGGGACAACGACGTACTCCACCTGCTCCAACAGGTCCATGGAAGCGATTTCGAGGCGGTAGACTCTTCCTCCCTCATGATCTCGCCGGATTCCGGAAGAGCAAGAACCCTGTGAGGACGCCCGGAAAACGAAGAAAAGACGTGCAGACAGGTGATTTGTGAGCGAGTGCATGGGCTCTTCTCTGTCGGGCTGATCCTCTTTTTTCCGCTGCACACATCTTTATCGTCAGTCACCCGGAAAAGTACAGTGAAGGCAGGGGAAGGAATGAGGGTCGGGGGACTGGTTGTTCCGGCCCGGGGTTCGGAAAGCGGCCAACCGGATGTTTCCAGACCCGCCGGAGACGGCAATGAAGAAAAATTCCGTTCCGCGTAAGAACGGCGGTGCAGTTTTACCTGAAATTGCCAGTGTCTCCGGGACCCCCCCCTGGCAGTCGGATACCATCATTGTCAGGTTCAATGCAAAGGGATTCATCACTTTTATCAACCCTTACGGGCAGGAATTTTTCGGATTCCCAGGGGATGAACTGCTCGGCAAGCCGGCACTCGGAACAATCTTCCCGGTGACCGGCCGGGACGGCCGGAACCTTGCAGGCGTTGTCAGGGAAATCATTGCGTATCCCCATCTCTATGAGATGAAAGAGACCGAGAATGTCCGGAGGGACGGGAGCCGTGTCTGGATCGCATGGAAGAACAGGGCAATCACCGATGGAGAGGACAAGGTCCGCGAGATTCTCGCGATCGGGACCGATATAACCGTGTGGAAACATTCGGAGGAGGCGCTGTTCGCGAGCGAGGAGCGGTACCGGAACCTGGTGGACATGCTTCCCGACGCGATCGTCCTCCACTATAAGGGAAGGATCGTTTTCGCAAACCCGGCAGCGGTCGACCTCTTTGGGGCAGGGAATCATAAGGATCTCGTCGGGAGGTCGATATCTTCCTTCATTCACCCTGAAGATGCCGGGGTCATAAAAGAGCGGATCTGGCAGGCGCCTGAAGAGGATGCGGTAGTCCCCACCCGCGAGATAAGGATGGCCCGAACGGACGGGACCGTGGTTTTTGGAGAGGTCACCAGCCGATCCATCCCATTCCAGGACGAACGTCTGGTTTTCTCGGTCTTCCATGACATCACAGGCCGCCGGGTTGCCGAGGAGCACCTTGCTTTTCAGGCCCGGCTTCTTGAGAACGTGAACGATGCGATCATCTCCTGCGACCAGGACTTTGTGGTGACTTCATTCAATGGAGTTGCTGAGGAGATCTACGGGTATCCGGCGGCCGAGGTCATTGGTAAAACGCTGCATGATGTGATCGCTTCAGATTCGTCAGAAAAGGCGGTAGAGGACGAGATCTCAGAACTGGAACGGACAGGCAAGTCACGTGC
>JAJRBP010000217.1 GCA_028679405.1 Methanoregulaceae archaeon
AAGATGCACGGGACCCAGGCCGAGTCGTACCGGCTCGATGCGGTCGCCGAGGCGGAGCTCGGCGACGGGAAGGTGCGGTACAAGGGAAGGGTCTCCGACCTCTGGAAGAACGAGCCCGCACTTCTCGTCGAGTACAACTTCAAGGACGTCGAGCTCTGCGTCGCCATCAACCGGAAGAACCGTATCATCGAGTTCTACCGGGAGATCGCGCGGTATGTCGGCTGCCCGCTCGACCGGACCCTGAACTCCTCGAACGTGATCGACATCTTCGTCCTCCGGAAGGCCCACGGGAAGTATGTCCTCCCCTCGAAGGGTTTCGCATCGGGCGAGGAGTTCGAGGGTGCGACTGTCTTCGATCCGAGCCGGGGGCTGCGGTCGAACGTCGTCGTGCTCGACCTCGCGTCGCTGTACCCGATGGCGATGATGACCATCAATGCCTCGCCCGAGACAAAGGATCCTGAAGGCACGCTCAAGGCCCCGAACGGGATACGGTTCAGGGCAGCGCCCGACGGCCTCACGAGGTCGATCATCAGCGAGCTCCTCGGCGAACGGAGTGCAAAGAAGCGTGAACGCGATCGCCACCCGTTCGGGTCGCCCGAGTACGTCATCTACGACCTCCAGCAGAACGTGATCAAGGTGATCATGAACACCTACTACGGGGTTTCCGGATACGCGAGGTTCAGGCTTTACGACCGTGAGATCGGTGCCGCGATAACCTCGGTCGGGAGGGCGATCATCGAGCACACCAGAAAAGCCATCGAGAAGACCGGCCACCACGTCATTTACGGGGACACCGATTCCTGCATGGTCGTCCTTCCCGAGGCCGACATCTCCGCCACCATTGCGACGGCCCGGGAGATCGAGCAGGCGGTGAACGCGAGCTATGCAGAGTTCGCGAGGGACGAGCTCGGTGCGGAGAAGCACTACTTCTCGATCAAGTTCGAGAAAGTCTATGCCCGGTTCTTCCAGGCAGGCAAGAAGAAACGGTACGCCGGCCACCTCGTCTGGAAGGAAGGGAAGGAGGTCGACGGGATCGATATCGTCGGCTTCGAGATCAGGCGGTCGGATTACCCGCAGATTACCAAGACCGTGCAGCAGGAGGTCATCGCGATGATCCTTCGGGGTGAGGAGTACGCGGCGATCAAGCAGTATCTCGGCACGATCATCAAAAACTACCGAGGCGGGAGGTACTCTCTCGAGGAGATCGGGATCCCGGGCGGGATCGGGAAACATCTCGCCGATTACGAGAACGACGATGCGCACATCAGGGGTGCGAAGTATGCGAACCTGCACCTCGGCATGGAGTTTGCGAAGGGGTCCAAGCCGAAGCGGGTGTATATCAAACAGGTGAAGGGTAAGTACCCGAGGACCGACGTCCTCTGCTTCGAGTACGCCGACCAGGTGCCGCCCGAGTTCGTCGTCGACCACGAGACGATGCTCGAGAAGACGATCAGGCAGCCGATCTCGCGGATCATCGAGGCGCTCGGGTGGGAGTGGGCCGACATCGACCCCTCGAGGACGACGCTCGCGCAGTTCGGGCTCGGGTAACGCGATAGTACCAGGCTGCACAATTCAATGTATAGTTGTGCGACCGGGAAGGTCACCGGAGCGATCGATTATTCGAGAGTGATTCATTCCGGAAGAAACACGATGTGCTTATCTTTCATCAACCGCTAAGCACTCCTTATGAGTGTCTGCGCCCGCGATGCAATCATAATTTTTCTTCTTCCCGGACTGGTGAGCCTGGTCGTGATGCCCGTGTTCGCAGCGGAGCCCCCTGCCATTCTCTGGGAAAAGACATTCAATATCCGTGGTTCGGATACGATACAGGACATCTGCCTTACGCCTGACGGAGGGTTTGCGGCGGTGGGGAGCACGTTCACGTATTCATCGAAATATGTGACATCCTCGGGTGAAGTCTTTATGATCAGGACAGATCCGGAGGGGAACGAACGCTGGAACCGGACCTACAACGGAACCGGTTTTGCCCAGGGCTCTGCGATTGCTTCCACCACCGACGGCGGGTTCGTGATCACGGGTCATAGCAGCGTGCTCCAGAGTCGGGACCCCCGCCTGTTCCTGCTCAAGACCGACGGCCAGGGAAACGTGGAGTGGGAGCGCACGTACGGTGAAGGCGGGACGCATGTCGGGAACTCGGTCGCCGAGACGAGTGACGGCGGGTATATTGCATGCGGGTGGACAACTGCCGGACCGGAGATGAACTTCGATCTCTACCTGCTTAAGATTTCATCTTCGGGCGACGTCATCTGGGAAAAGCGGTTCGGAGGATCCCGGTCCGAGGAGGGCAACGCGGTGATCGAGACCTCGGACGGCGGCTACCTGATCGCCGGCCGGACCGATTCGTCAGGAGCGGGCAGCAGTGACATGTACCTCGCCAGGACCGATGCCTCGGGGGAGCTCCTCTGGGAAAAGACCTTTGGGAAGGGGTTCTACGATGTGGCGGAAGACGTGAAAGAGATCCCGGGAGAAGGCTATGTCATTGCAGGGGGAATATCCACTCCTCTTGATATGATATCCCCCGAGATGAGCATCAAGAGAGAGTCCGTGTATCTCGTCCGGACAGACCTTTCAGGAAATCCCGTCTGGGAAAAGAC
>JAJRBP010000150.1 GCA_028679405.1 Methanoregulaceae archaeon
CGTGGTACATGTCGAAGACTTTAGGGATGCCCGTCCTGGCCACTTCGCCGTACGCCTCGACCCAGCTCTGCTCCGTGCCCGGCCAGACCTCGAATACGTCCTTCCCGAACACGTCCTCGAACTTCAATCCTGCAATCTCTGCGAACGCGTCGTTGAAATGCCCGAAACGGAAACTGACATAGTTCCCGTTCTCGTCGAAGACCGACTCCCATACGATGAACGCGTTTATCATGTTCCGGAAGATCATCTGGACCTCCTCGGACATCTTCTGGAGGACCTCTTCGTTCCGCCTGGACTCGGTGATATCGCGGATAGATTCGATGGCGCCGACAATCCCCCCCTGCCGGTTGTAGAGCGGGCTCGCCTTACCCACGAGCGTGACCGTCCTGCCCCTCGGCTTCGGATCCGAACTTTCGGCAATCACGAGGTCTTTTTCGCGGATGACTCCCCCATAGCTCGCGGCAATGACATCGTCGGGCTCGAAGATCAGGTCGATAAGGATCTTCCGGCGGGTGCCGTAGAACGGGAGGGCGTACTCATATTCCCCCTTTCCGATCATTTCAGCAGACGGGACTCCGGTCAGATCCTCGATCGCGCGGTTCCACGCAATCACTTTTCCCGAACGATCGATGGCGAAAGTGGCATCAGGGAGGAAGTTGATGATGTCGGCGAGCCTCTTCTCGGACTCGACAAGCGAACGTTCCACCTGCCTCCTGGCGACCGCCTGCCTGAGCTTGTGGGCGAGCTCGGCGAACTGGGCGACCGGGTCCCCTCCCTTCTGCAGGTAGAAATCGGCACCGTTATTGATGGCCTCTATCACGACCTCCTCGCGCCCGCGGCCGGTAAAGAGGATGAACGGGATCCCCGTGTCGAAAGACCGGATCTGCCTGAGAAATTCGATCCCGTTCATCTTCGGCATCTGGTAATCCGAGACGATCGCGTCGTACGAAAGGATCTTTCCTGTCTCAAGCGCTTTTATGGCGGAAACGGAGGTGTCGATGGAGAAATCGCCGGTCTGCTCGAGGAAAATTTTCGCGATATCGAGGAGATCCGGCTCGTCATCGACGTAGAGAACTGAGTACATCAGGGCCCCTTAGTTATCAAGATGGGTAAGTCGGCATATATAGAATACCAAAGTTCTCTCGTGTCAGCCGGAGTCCGCAGGCCGGGCCTGCCGGTACCCGCCCTTCGGGACCGTGATCCTGAACCGCGCTCCCTTTTCCGGTTCACCGTTCTCCTCGATCGTCATGCCGGTGATCGAGAGGATCTCCCTTGCGAGGAACAGGCCAAACCCGGTATGCTTCCCATATCCCCTCTCGAAGATCTTCTCTTTCTCATCTGCAGGAATTCCTACCCCGTTGTCTTCCACCGAGATGACCAGGCCGCCGGCAGCCTTCCTGCAGGAGATGACAATTTTTGTCACCCGCTCCCCGTGCCGGACCGCGTTGTCGAAGAGGTTCGAAAAGACCTTCTCGAGCATGGGGTCGGCAAAGATCTCGATATCCCTGCACCTGGCCGAGAGACGGGCGATATCCGACCCTCCCTTTGCCACGACCTCGTCGAGGCGGAACCAGGCGGGGGCCTTCACACCGAGTTCCTGGTAGGTCCTGGCAAACCGGAGCTGGAGCGCGATAGTGGTCGCCGCGGCATCGATCTGTTCCAACAGCCGGATGGTGTCGGGGTCGGTGGTCTTCATCGCTGCAATCTGCGTATATCCCTGCAGGACACTTAGCTGGTTCGCCACATCGTGGCGGGTGATGCTGTTTAAGAGGTTGAGGATTTTATTGGTCTCCTGTATCGAATGCTCCATCATTTTCCGCTCGGTAATATCCCGTACAATCGCCTCCGTGCCCTGGATACGGCCTTCCTCGTCGGTGGTGAACTGCACGTTCAGCGAGGTCCAGAACAATGTACCGTCCTTCCGCCGTGCCTGCCCGGTAAAATCGGTGACTGTCCCGTTCTTCCGTAACGCCTGGAACATTTCCTCCCGTTTTTCAGGATATGCATAGAGCGACGCTGCAGGAATCCCGATCATCTCCTCCCCTGAAGAGTACCCGTAGATACGGGCGGCCGAAGGACTCACCATGGTCACGTTCCCGACCAGGTCCGTCCTGAAATAGGCGTCCTGCATATTCTCGAGGATCAGGCGGTATTTCTCCTCATTCCTTCGTAGAGCAGCTTCCGCATTCCGCCGTTCCGTGATGTCCTCGAGTGTCTCGATGGCCCCGGTGACGGTCCCGTGCGCATCGATGACGGGGGCTGCGGTAAAGTGGAGCCACTTTCCCGACCCCCCCATTGCAGGGAAGAAATCGACCGCCTCGTACGCACCTTCGACCAGCCCGGACCTGCTGAATTTGTCACCGTACCAGCGGGGAAACTCTTCTGCCTTCCCGTCCACCAGGAGGTCTGCGAGCACCGGTCGCTTCTCCTGGTAGAAGGCCCGCCACTGCTGGTCGGTGCCGAGGATGTCCCCGGCCGGTATCCCGCTGTACTCCTCGATCGCCTTGTTCCAGGAGATGACCCTGTGGTCCCTGTCGATGGCAAACTGGAGCACCGGTAACCCGTGCAGGATCGAGCCAAGCCTTGCCTCGCTCTCGAGGAGCGCCTCCTCGACCTTCTTGCGTTTGGTGACGTTGCGGTCGATGCCCCGGTACCCGTTGAAGGACCCGTC
Source organism: Methanoregulaceae archaeon (assembly GCA_028679405.1). Classification (GTDB taxonomy): domain Archaea; phylum Halobacteriota; class Methanomicrobia; order Methanomicrobiales; family Methanospirillaceae; genus JAJRBP01. Next base: position 2,672 of record JAJRBP010000150.1, read on the forward strand.
TTCTGCATAGACCGGCACACCGCTTGTCTCGAGGATGATCACCTCCCCGTTTTTGTGGATGCACCGGTTCTCGAGGGCATTGATCGGCAGCCTCGACCCGGAAATCCTTGCGAACTCCGCACCGATGCGTTGTGCCTCGTCAGGGGCCATGAAATCGAAGGGAGTCCTGCCAATCATCTCTTCGGGCTCATACCCGAACATCTCGCGAGCTTTCGGGCTCACGTAGGTGTACATTCCTGCACAGTCGACCTCCCAGATGAAGTCGCTGGTGGTCTCCACGAGGGCCCTGAATTTCTCCTCGCTCCGATGAAGCAGATCCTGGCTCTTTACCAGTTCATCGAACTGCCTGCGGAG
>JAJRBP010000296.1 GCA_028679405.1 Methanoregulaceae archaeon
CGGTGGCGCTTCGTGGCGGTGAGCCCCGGGACGGAGACGTTTGAAGGCGTGTTCTCGACCTCGGGCTGCGATATCTCGCAGGCAAAGCGGTTCATCCTCACGGTGAAGATTGCCGGCACCAGGTGATTGAAATCCTGGAGATCTTTACAAAAGAGCGGGGTAGTCAGACCGCGATTCTGCCCGGGATTTCAAATATAATCCCAAACCCTTGTGTTTCAGGCAGACCAGATCCCACCGATGTTTGTCGCTCCTTTCGTTCTTTCAGAAAGTATCCTGGATCTGGTCTCCGCCGGGTAAATCCGGTGTGGGGGCGGATAAAAGTTCAGCCGAATTAAAAAAAAAAACATTCTTAATGATAGATCCTGATCATTTCACATCATGATGGAGGGGCACGAGACACCATCGGCGATTCTGGGACTCCTCAAAAGGAGCCCGATGGGACTGACGGTGAGCGACATCGCAAAACAGATGGGCTGCAACCGCAATTCGGCTGCAAAACACCTGGAGGTCCTGTATGCGGAAGGAAAGGTGGAGCTCCGGAGCATTGGGACCGCAAAGGTCTATTCGCTCACGCACCGTGTCCCCCTGTCCGCATTTCTCTGCTTTACCAAGAACATGATCCTTATCCTTGACGCAGACCTGGCAGTCATCCAGTCGAACAGCCAGTACCTCAAATTTTCAGGGCTTTCGAAACAGGAACTGTTCGGCAGAAGTGTACAGGACAAGGAGCTCCCTGTCGTCTCATCTCCCGAGGCGCTCTCAGTCATCCTTTCAGCCGGCAAGGAGCAGGTCATCTCGGATATCAGGTACCTGCACGGGAAGGACGAGTGGTATTACCAGATGGAGGTTATCCCCACAATGTTCGAGAGTGGGGATACCGGCCTCACTATCGTGCTCGAGGATATCACCGAGCGGAAACAGTACATTCGGAACATGGAGTTCCTGGCCCGCACTGCACGCGAGTTGGTCGACCTCCCCACCGAATCCGACATCTTCGAGTATGTTGCCGAGACCATCACCGGGCTCGTTCCCGGCCTCCCGAAGGTGTACGTGGAGTCCTACGACGAAGTCAACCGGCAGTTCTTCTTGCGGGCTGCGGTTTGCAGGGAGTTCAGGGAGGGGTGTTCAGAAATTATTGGAGAGGACATTATCGGCACGAAATTCCCCATCAGGGAGTTCTTCTTCGCCGCTCCCTTCTTTGAAACCCCCTCGTCCCTCCGGGACATGAGGGAGATGCATTTCCGACCGTTCTTCGGGGACGAGCAAATCTCGTTCTACGATGTGTGCCTTCGCCAATTCTCACGAGAAGCCTGCGACCAGATTCTTCGTAGGTATCAGATAGGCAAATTATTCCTTACGGGCCTCGTTTGGCAGGAGCAACTTTATGGTGTGGTGGGAATCTGCCTCGGTCCTGACGAGGAACTCTCGAACCGGACGGCGATCGAGTCCTTCATCAGGCAGGCCTCGATAGAGATCTCCCGGAGGATGACCGGGGAGCGGCTCACCCGGAGCGATCAGCGGTTTTCCGACCTGATCGGGTTTGCTCATGTCCCTTTCATCGTGATCGACAGGGACGGCAGGATCGCCCAGGTCAACAGGAGTTTCTCTGAGGAATTCGGGTACACCTGGGAAGACCTGGGAAAGGAAGGTTTCATGGAGGCATTTCCAGGCATCGGGGACCGGGAGGAGCAGGGAGCAGGAAGAGCGGCCTCACGGAATGTGGTGGTGCGGTGCAGGAACGGAGAGCAGAAACCTGCCATTCTTGGCAGGGTAACCCTCGGGGACGGGACGAGCGTCCTCTCGTACAGGCCGAAGGGTTAGAAGCGAACCGTATACTGAAATCCGGCCAGAAAAATCCAATCCGTGGGTTGCCAGGAGGTCCCGGACACGTAAGTTCCCCGGCACTACGCCTGGTGCTGGCATGGATGCGTGGAAAAAATCTTAACGATCGATCATGATAATCTCATATATGCGGGAAAGGCTTGAGGGGCCGTCCGACATCCTGCCTCTGCTCAGGGTGAACCCACGCGGTCTGACCGTGAGCGAGATTGCGAAGGAGCTTGGGTACAACAGGAATTCAGCGGCGAAGTACCTCGAAATTCTTGCAGCGGAAGGAAAAGTCACGGTGAGAAACATCGGGACGGCAAAGGTCTTCTCGGTCGCCCGGCGCGTGCCTCTCTCGGCATTTCTCTGTTTTACCAAGAACATGATCCTGGTCCTCGACGATCGCCTGACCGTCGTCCAGGCAAACGACCAGTACCTGAAACTTGCAGGAACCACAAAAACTGAGATTCTCGGCCGGAATGTTGCGGACCCCGGCCTGCCTGTCGTTTCAGATCCCGAGGCCCTCGGGCTCATCAGGACGACGGGGAAAGAGCAGGTGATCGCCGATATCCGCCCGGCCCGGGGAAAAGAGGAGTGCTTCTACCAGATCGAGGTCATCCCCACGACGTTCGAGGGAGGGGACACGGGCCTCACCATCGTGCTCGAGGACATCACCGAGCGGAAACGGCACGTGCGGAACATGGAGTTCCTGGCCAGGACCGCCCGGGAGCTTGTCGACCTCCCGGCCGAGGCCGACATCTTCGAGTACGTTGCCGAGACCATCGCCGAACTCCTGCCCGGCCTTCCGAAAGTGTACGTGGAGTCTTACGACGAGGTCAACCGGCAGTTCTTTATGAAGGCGATGTTCCGGCCCGAGGTCAGGGACGGATGCAGCAGGATTGTAGGGCAGAATATCGTGGGGATGAAGTTCCCGATCCGCGAGTTCCTGTTCATCGCACCCTTCTTCGAGACGCCCTCCTCACTACGGGAGATGCGGGAGATGCATTTCCGGCCGTTTTTTGAGGACGAGCAGATCTCGTTCTACGATGTGTGCCTCCACCAGTTCTCGAGGGAGGCCTGCGAGGGGATCCTCCGGAAATACCGCATCGGGAAACTGTTCCTCACCGGCCTCGTGTGGCAGGAGCAGCTGTACGGGGTGGTAGGCATCTGCCTCTGTCCGGACGAGGAGCTCACGAACAGGACGGCGATCGAGTCGTTCATCCGCCAGGCCTCGATCGAGATCTCACGGAGGATGACCGGGGAGCGGCTCGCCAGGTGCAGGCAGCGGTTCTCCGATCTGATCGACTTCGCCCACATCCCTGCCCTCGTGATCGACCGTGACGGGAGGTGTGTGAAGGTAAACCAGGAGTTCACCGATACGTTCGGGTATACCCTTGAGGACATCCTTGCCGGCGGGGACGACCTTGATGAGGCTCTCCCCGGTATTAGGGACCACGGGTCCTTGGGAGCTTCCAGGACTTCGCGGAGTATCACGGTGAGATGCAGGGACGGCACGCATAAACCAGCGGTCTTTAGTACCATCAGCCTTGGTGAGGGGACGAAAGTCCTCTCGTACGAGCCAGGGACGCAGTAACGATCGTTTCCCCGAAACCCGGCGGGCGGATTTACGGGGGAGGCGGAAAGAAGATCTGCTCCGGACAGTTCCGGCCGGTTGGACGACCCCGGAATAAACCGGAACGTAGTGCTGTTTGCGGGTGACACCTTCGGACCGGCACGTATTTCTTCTTTTTTTCCCTTGTGATCGTGGGGAGTCATCTGATGGCATCTCGTTCTCACCTCATGACGATAGATCGCATACCGGTTCTCACCGGCGCATTGCTCGTGCTCCTGGCGTTCGCCGCCGGGCCTGTATCGGCGGCATGGCATACCGAGACCGTGGATGACACCGGGATTACCGGGTACGATACCTCGCTTGCATTCAATGCAACCGGCCCGGCGGTCAGTTACGTCAGGCTTTCCCCCGGGACACTGAACTTCGCATGGAAGGACGGGGACGGCTGGCACAGTGAGCCGGTGGGGAGTGCGAGCTATGGGAAGACCT
>JAJRBP010000187.1 GCA_028679405.1 Methanoregulaceae archaeon
CGCACATCTCACGGAGACCTTTCGCCGCCATGTAGCGCACATGGTCCCGATCGTCCCGAAGGGACTTCACCAATGTATCTTTCACACGCGGCGAGCCGATAAACCCAAGAGCTTCGACCGCCCTGTACCTCACTCTCCAGTCAGGATGACCCATAAGCCTGGTAAGTACAGGAATCGAGGATTCTCCCCCCATTGAGATGGCACGGGCGGCGGCAGCCCTGACTGATTTATCCTCGTCCTCAACGAGCCTGGCTAGTACTTCAATATCTTCCCCGTCCGCGTACTCTCCAAGTTTCAGTGCAGCATAAGCCCTGACCGACGGATCTTTCGCCTCGTTTGCTGACTTGATAAGCTGCTCCCGAAGGCGCTTCTCGATTGACGGCTGTTCATCTGGATCGTCAGGACTTCTGCATTCCATATCGTATATTTTGCCACAGGAGGAAAAAAAAGAGGCGGAACTATCCTTGCATGCGGGGATTATCGATACAGTCCCGCCCAGATCATGAATAACCCGCCAGCAGCAATGATGACCGCGATTGGGATTGGCATTGCCCCGGTCCCGATGAGATAAGGCACAAGCGCAAAGAGTATCAGGAGTAATCCGAGTCCGATGATCGGTACCCCGCTTTCAACTCCATAACCGACCGGACAACTGCGTCCTTTCTGTTCGGTCTGGATATCTTCCCGTTCATCCATCTTCTCACCATGACGTATACGAAACGTACCTCCAACACTACATAGAAGTATGCCTCATCTCTTTTTTTATGAATTATCTAATTTCCCTGCAATTATATAGCGATATGAAGTTTATTTTATATACTGTCACTCTCCTCCCTGAGATCGACATGATCGGTCAATGGGGTATCTTCTTGTCTCGATTTACCGGTCCAGGGCTGGTTTCGCGGGTAGGATTCAACAGACAATCATGAGAAACAATTCAGGAGGAGGTCTGATTCTTAATTCATAGAGAGAATCTTGAAAAATGATACGGCACGTGTGAGGTTCTCCTCATAATTCTTCTGCACACTTTTCGGATGTCTCGTTTTTCACCCGTCGTGACGGGTACACCAGCAAGGAGGTCATACCACCACTGTCCCTATGGGAATTCTTCCGGGATAGCGGACACCAAAATATCTGGAAAAAAAGGTAATATTTTAATTTCTACGCTAGCATCCGCAGAACGGGCACATCGGCATCCCATTGATCTCGGTCGTCTGCCCGGCAATGACAGTAACCGTTGTACACCAGCTCCCGTCTCCGCCCCTGTTAAGTGCAATGGTATAACTTCCCGGAGGAACTGCATTCATCCAATAGGCGGGCGTCTTGCCGACATGGTCATGCCATTTTCCATCCAGCAGCGGATCGCTTGGGTCGAAGAAGTTCGACCTGATACTGATGGAAGCCCCGTCAGGCTCCGATCGGATAATAAGCGATCCATAGGTTGAAGACGTGGTGTCAGTTGCCGATGTGTTCTCGGTTGGTGTCGGCGCTGTCGGCAGTGGAATCACCTGCGCCGGCATCGGAATAAGCGTGGCCTGGACATTGCCCGGGACCCCTGACCTGACCGTCACATAACTCGTCCACGACATGTAGCCTGTATGCGTCAGCTGGACCTGGTAAAAGCCGGGTTTTAATCCGCTCACCGTGACCGGGGTGGTCCCGTAATTGGTATTCCCGACGAAGACCTGTGCGCCCGATGGTGTCGACTGGATGTAAAGGGAGCCGGGCTGGACTGCCTCCGTCTGACTCTTGAAGAAGAGGCTCATGTAAGACGAGGTGGGGCTGGATGTGAGGGATGAGCGGAAGAAGCCCAGGTACGACGACTCGGCGGTCGCAATACCTGAAAATACGAGCAGGCCGCAGAAGATACAGAGTATGACCTTGATCCAAAGTCTCATAGGATACCTCCAAAGGTATGTTGCACCAAGATATGTTCAAGGATCGTTAAGAAGTATTCCCCGGTTCCATCCAGGCGGTGAAAAACAGCAGGATATGAATATAGAAGGCCCGCCCCTCTTATACCGGAAACGATCCTGGTGTGAATTTTGGATAAGCCGGGATAGAGACCTGACAGGCGGAGTTACCGGAAGACCCTTGCGCAATACCGGTACTCCCCCACCCGCTCAAACCCTGTGCACCTTCATACCGGGATAGGGTCGGGGCAACGGCCGAACCCCCGGATGGAACTACAACTGTTGCCGACTGCCGGGAGACGCCCGCAACTCCCGTTGTTCCTGCCGCAGTATTCGATCCTGTTACCACGATATAATCCTTCTTTGTTACCGAGCTGCTGAACGTCCAGTCCGACGTTGCCTGCCTGTTTATCCTGGAATAGGTGAGAGAAACGGTGTATATCCCCGGGGCAGTATAGACATGGACCGGATCCATTGCCGAAGACCCCGATCCGTCACCGAAATCCCACAGGAAGGAGCCGGTCGCTCCCGGCACCATTGCATAAAACTGTACAGGGAGTGGCGCAGAGCCTGTTGTCGGGTAGGCAATGAAGCTCGGGAGGGAAGACAAAGTCATTGGTTTCATGTACCGCGTTGTGTTGCACGTGTCGAACGGACACCCGCGGTAGTAGAGGCCGCTGCAATTTCCCGGGAACAGACCTGTTTCCGAATATCCGCACGAGTAAGCGGCAAGGGATCCTGATCCATATCCCAGGCCGGAGCATCCGTAGGAGACCGCAGCTTCAGCGCCTGATATGCAGAGCGCAACAAGGATGATGAGACCGATGAACTTCATTGTACCTGCCCAATTGTTCCTCTTCCGTTGTATTAAGATCTCTTCCTGAGCAGTGCCACGAGCCCCTGAAGAAAACATATGGTGGTGCGCACAGGTTCCATTTTGGATCCTTCCAGGAAAATCTCATTTATTTTGCGATGGTTTTACGGCCTTATCAACCCGGACTCAAATGAGATCTCCTGACTGAAGGTCCTGATTGTCCCTTCGGCCGAATACCGTTCTGCATACACAATGTCCTCTGCCTTATACAATCCGCTCGGGCATGGAATCGCGCCTTCCTGGTCATGGAGGTCCAGGGATACCGTCACGGTTCCAGTCGCAGGAAGTCCTTCTGGATCCTGACCCGCATTGATAGAGTAAATGAGGGCAACCGGGACGTCCGCATTCGGCATTGGCGGCCAGAACCCTGGGTCTCCAGGGGCACCGACTGTCCTCGACCTCGCTTCCGTTGCTACAGATGCGTGCGTCATATCTATTCCGCTCTTCGCGAGCGCGATAGCACAGAATGGGGGGCTGCAATTCGGAAGACTTTCCCTGAATGGACAGAGAATGGAGAAATCACGCGGTACTGCGGTTCCGACCGTGTCGATCATGAGATCCTCGGAAGAGACGATCCTGCCGGCCTGGGTCGAATCAAAAAATACCTGTTTCGCTTCCTCCAGGTTATAGGCACTCCGGGTCTGCCGGCCTGTGTCAAGAGAGAGAGCCTTCACGTATGAGAAGGTGCCCGAGACCGCCTGAGTGTTCTCAGTGTATCCGGACGTCATCTGAACTTCGCGGCCGGGGTTCAGTGGCGGCTCGTCGAAGAAGACCACTCCGAAGGGGGTGTCTTCAGCATTGATATCCAACAATTCGCTGCTAAGGCGCCAGCCAAGATCATCGCCTGTTGCTAGGGTTCCACTGCCGGTGATTTGCGTTGACACACCGATCTCCTGGCGATATGCCGTTTCCTGCGGCGGAACATCAGCCATGACCGTCATGAAGGATACAAATGCGACCACTGCGAGGAGAAACATGAGACATGGAAACCACGGTCTGTCACTCATTCAGGATTCTCCTTCCCTTGACAAGAAATATGGCGTTTGACTTTTTTATTGGTTTGGAAAGAAAGGGAAAATTATGAAAATAACTCTCTCCACATTGCCGTTTCATCTCATACCCATCTCTTGAAAATTTCCCTGCCCTCATCTGACCGTCACCGCCTGGGTATAACTCACCCAGCGGGCAGTACCCGTGCATTCACACGCCCTTATGTAGAGCTTCACCTGATATGTTCCGGATTTCGCATACGCATGCAATGGGTTTCGTTCAGTGGAAGTCGTGCCATCACCGAACGACCAGCTCCATTGGGTGGGGGATCCCTTCGATGCGTCGGTGAACTTCACGGTGAGAGGCCCTGCCTGTGCCGAGGTGAAATACGCCGTCACCGGGCAGGTGCACGGACCTTCCCCTCCCGGAAGTCCTGCTCCTGAGAAGAAGTTAGTAAAATTATATATGAATCGCAGCCTCGTCCCGTTGATCACTACCGTAGTATTCGGCCGGGTCTGGTCCCATCCTGCCTTGTGAACCTCACCGAGCGTATATGCCCCCCACGGGACGTTGGTGAAACGGTAAAATCCATCTGCACCGGTTACGGCAGTACGTAGGGGAAGTCCTGTTGATTTATTTAGGAGGACAATTGTCCATCCAGGCATAGCCGGTTCCGACTGCTGCCAGATCCCGTCATTATTCTGGTCATCGACCTTGAACCCCGAGATCTGACCAGGCTTCTGCATATTTGAGAAATTCATGTTCGCCCGGCCGAGATGTGTTCCATCGATAATCACGGGGTTTCTCGGTTTGACCGTCTGCGTCCAGCCCGGTTTCATGGTCTCGGTCAGCGAGTAGCTCATCCATTCGAGGTTTGTGAAATTGTAGAATCCCCGGCTGTCCGTGACCAGAGTCCGCTTCAGACCACTGGTGCTGTTCCGGAGGGTTATCGTCCAGCCCCGCAGACCTTTCCCTGAAGCGTCCCGCTTATAGCCCGAGATATATCCGGTCTGCTTCAGGTTCGTGAAATTCTGGTTTATGCTCGACAGGTGCGTACCGGAGATGAACTGGGGATTTACAGGCGAACTGACCTGGATCCATCCGGGCTTCAGCACCTCGGTAAGGACATATTCCTGGAGACCGAGGTTCGTAAAGTTGTAGAATCCCCGGTTGTCCGTAGTACACGTCCTGATCTGTCCATTGGCGCCCCTCAGGGTAATCCTCCATCCGGGAAGACCGATTCCTGCCGGATCCCGCTTGTACCCTGAGATATATCCCCCCTGTCTCTTGTTCGTGAAGTTCTGGTTCACCAGGGAGAGATGCGATGCGTTAATGGTCACCGGGTTCGTTGGCGAGCCTGTCTGGATCCACCCCGGCTGCGGGGACTCGTCGAGGGTGTAACTCATCCAGTCAAGGCCGGTATAGTTGTAGAACCCCCGGCTGTCGGTCGAAAGACTTCTTGAAAAGCCGGTGCTGCTGTTCCGGAGCGTTATCGTCCAGCCCGAAAGGCCATTCCCTTCAGAGTCCCGCTTGTAGCCGGAGATATAGCCGGCGATGCGGGAATTTCTGAACGTGTATGTCGGGTTCCTGATTTCTTCGTCCAGCGTGATTGTGGTATTCGGGGTCGAAGCAGACTGGGTCCATCCTGCCTTGGGAACCTCCCCGAGATTATACGTTCCAAACGGGACATTGCTGAAGGTATACGCCCCGTTCGCGTCGGTCGTGGTTACGAGCGTCCCGATCTCCTGGTTGCCAAGCACGATCGTCCAACCCGAAAGCCCCTCGCTGGTCGAGCCGTTATACTTGAATCCGCTCACCGAACCCTGGTCCTGAATGTTCCTGAACATGTATATCGGGTTCAGGTTCGTCCCATTCACCTCGACTGTCGTGTTCGGAATAGACTGCGTCCACCCCGGCTTCAGGACTTCCCCGAGGTCATAGACTCCCCACGGTACATTCAGGAAACTATACGCCCCGGCCCCATCCGTAGAGGTCGTGAATGTCCCGATCGTCATGTTGCTCAGCACGATCGTCCAGCCCGAAAGCCCCTCGCTGCTCGTACCGTTGTACTTATACCCGCTCACTGAACCCTGGCCCTGAATGTTCCTGAACGTGAACATGGGATTTAGGTTCGTACCGTTTACCTCGACGGTCGTGTTCGGAATAGACTGCGTCCACCCCGGCTTCAGGACTTCCCCGAGGTCATAGACTCCCCACGG
>JAJRBP010000095.1 GCA_028679405.1 Methanoregulaceae archaeon
GGCTCGAAGTTGTTGCGCCTATCCGGGAAATGAACCTCACCCGGGAATGGGAGATCAGGTATGCTGAAGAGCATGGGATCCCCGTTCCGGTCGCGAAAGACAAGCCGTGGAGCATGGATGAAAACTGCTGGAGCCGCTCGATAGAGGGGGGCAGGCTCGAGGATCCGGAATACCACCCGCCCGAGGAGATCTATGCCTGGACCGTCTCGCCGTCACGTGCACCCTCTGTACCGGCAGAGATCACCCTCGAATTCGCGCACGGCGTACCTGTCGCGATCGACGGGAAGAAGATGGATGGATATAGTCTGATCCAGGCACTGAATGCCCTCGCCGGGAGTCACGGGATCGGCAGGAACGACATGGTCGAAGACAGGATCCTCGGCCTGAAGGCAAGGGAGGTCTATGAGCACCCGGCGGCTACGGTCCTCCTCGCCGCCCACCGCGACTTGGAACGGCTGGTCCTGACCCGCCAGGAATTATCGTTCAAGGCGATGGTGGACGAGCGCTGGTCCGAGCTTGCCTATATGGGCCTCGTGCACGAGCCGCTCTATGCAGCCCTCAACGCGTTCGTCGATACGACCCAGGAGCGGGTGAACGGCCTGGTCGATATCTCTCTCTTCAAGGGATCGTGCACCGTGCTCGGAAGGTCTTCGCCTGACGCAATATATTCCGGAGAGATGGTCTCGTTCGACAGCAGCTGTATCGACCAGTGCCATGCGATCGGTGTCTCGCACTACTACGGGATCCAGGCAAGGTTCGTGAAACAGAAGCGCGAAAAAAGATAATACTCCGGAATTTTCCCACTCGACAACTCTCTTTTTCGGAACAGGATCCGGCTGTCTGCGAATTTACCCATACATATCGCAGTTTAAAAAAAAAGAACCGGAATCTTTACAGGACCTTCTTTCCTGCGGTTGGTCCGGGAGAACAGGAGAATACCTCTGTCACCTTCATCACGAGAAGTGACTTTGCCGGGAGGTCCGGCTTCTTCGCGTGCACCATTCCCCTCATCTTCTCGAAATCGGGACCACTCGTCGTGACCTTTACTGTTCCTTTAATCTGGAAACATTTTTTTGAATCGGGATCGTACACCGAGAACGCGATATTCGGGTTCTCCTTCACGTTCGCGAGCGTTTTGTTCATGAAGTTATCGGCGAGCCAGAAGGTATCGTCCGCAGTCATCATGACAAAAGCGATCAGAGCCACATTCGGGACTCCCGCCTTCGATGCGGTCGCCACAGGGAAGAGTTTCACCTTCGAGAACGCTTCCTTGATCTCGGCATTGAGCATAACCATCTCTTGTTGCACCTCAAAGGCGTAGATTCTTCAATAGTGGATAATGAATGTTGTGGTTTCCTGTGACAACCAGCAAAGGAGATCTCTATCGCAGGGATCTCTTCAGTTGTCTCCTATCCGCGTGGACGGAACGAACGCGAAGGGCAGCGCTCTGCCTCGCGGTCCGGAGGCACCGGCCCGTTGATCCTGCATTCACCGTCCGTCTTTCCCTTCGGCGAGTAAAAGAAACAGTCCTGACATGATGACATGGATGGATCTCTTATCCGTGAGGGGGAAAAAGGTTCCCGGAAAGGGACGGGTGACAAAAGTCCGGATAAACACCGGAAAAAGGAGTCCGGCTTTCAGACTGCTTTTGCAAGATACAGCCAGATAAAGAGGATAAATCCGGCAGCGATCAGGAAGATCGCAGCCTTGTCCGCCGACCTCAGCACACGCTCCCGGAGGACCGTCCTCTTCCTGGTCCGGTATCCCCGCATATCGATAGTAAGACCCAGTGTATTGGCCCGGACGAGCGCGTTCGATACCAGCGGGACCATGATTGGGACGAGGCTCCTTACCTTGCCGATGAAACCTTTCCCAGGGTTATACCCCCGCGCAAGCTGTGCCTCCTGGATCCTTGTCCCCTCGATCTGCAGAGTCGGGATGAACCGGAGTGCGATGACGAACATGAGGGTGAAATCGATCGGGACCCTCATCCGTTCGAGCGTGTGCACCAGGTCACGGGGCTGGGTCGAGATGACGAAGATCTGCACCGCGAGCACGAGCACCGCAAAACGGAGCGCCATGATTATTCCAAGAGATATCCCACCGGTGGTGACAGGCACTATTCCACCGATGACGGGCACCCCCTGCGGCACAAGGTAGCCGATGGTCTCGCCGTTCGGGAGGGTGATTACTGCAAGGGCGAGCATGATTATCCCCATCACTACGAGGAGGACGAACTGCCTGAAGAGCTCGGACAACACATTTCCCAGGTAAGCGAGAAGCAGGAGCCCGATGAGAACGGCGATCAGAAACGGAATACGGATCGAGAAGATGCTGATTGCGCTTATCACGACGACGAAGAGGATCTTCGTGACAGGGGCCATGCGATGGAAGAGGCCATCCTTGTGGACATATTGAAGGATCTCGGTCATGATCCCTCCGGAACGGCCTGGTCCGAGATGACCCGCCCGCGTTCCATGGTGACCACCCGGTCGGCGACATCGCGTGCAATTTCCTTACTGTGTGTCACTATGATGACGGTATGTCCTTCGAGCTGGAGATCTTTCAGCACCTCCATCACCTCGCGGGCTTCCTTCCCGTCGAGGCCTGTGGTCGGTTCGTCGAGGACGATGATTGCCGGGTTCATCGCGACAACGCACGCGATCGCGAGCCGCTGTCGTTCTCCGCGTGAGAGCCACCGGGGGTAGAGGCCCTTTGCAGGGAGAAGCCGGACTTTGCCGAGGGCCCGGTCGATCACGGTTTCAAGATCCTGGATCCCGAGGTTTGCGGGGCCGAAAGCCACTTCGTCCCGTACCGTGTCCGCAAAAAACATGTGGTCGGGATTCTGGAAGACGAGGCCGACATCGTGGGCGAGTTCCGTGATCGTGGCCCCCGATGTATCTTTCCCCCGGACCGAGACCGTTCCGGCGGTTGGACGGAGGAGACCGTTGAAGTGCTTGATGAGGGTCGTCTTACCCGACCCGTTCTCCCCGACGATCGCCACGAACTCTCCAGGGGAAATGGAGAGCGATACATCGGTGAGGGCCGGTATGTCCCCGTACGAATGCGAGAGCCGGTCCAGAGAGATGACAGGTACCGGACCGGCCCCGGCTGCCCTGCCATTCTGCCGGATCCCGGCGAAGTCCGGGACGACGATCTGCCGGATGCCTGGATCGCCAAGGAGGTCCGCGGGCTGTCCCTTCGCCCTGATGCTCCCTCCTTCCATTACGATGAGGGTATCGACGATCTCCTGCATCCTCTGGAATTTGTGCTCGACGAGGAGAATGGTCCTTCCCCTGGCTTTCAGGTCCTTTAAGATCCCGAGGATACTGGTTGTACCGTGTTCGTCGAGTTCCGAGGTCGGCTCATCCAGGATTAATATATCGGTCCCGAGGGCAAGCGTCGTTGCGAGCACCACACGCTGCTTCTGCCCGCCCGAAAGGGTGTGCGGGGCCCGGTCTTTCAGTGCGGAGAGGTGAGTGATCTCCATGACGGTCCGGAGTCGTTCCTCTATCTCGTCAGCAGAGAGCCCCCTCCTCTCGAGCGCCGAGAGGATCTCCTCCTCGACCGTGGTGAAGATGAGTTGGGCGTCGGGGTCGTCAAAAACTACGCCGATCCTGGATGCGAGTTCGGAGAGGTCTTTGAACTCGTTTACATTCCTGCCGTCTATCGTGACGGTGCCTCCCTTCCTCCCTCCGTACTCGTGGGCGAGAATGCCGGCGGCTGCAAGGCAGAGGGTGGTCTTTCCTGCGCCTGAGGGGCCGGTTACCATCACGCAGGTCCCCTGCCCCACTTTGAGGGTGACGTCCTTTATGGCATCGTTCTTTGTATGAGGGTAGCCGTAACGTACCGATTCGAGCTCGATCATTCCTGTCCCCTCATCAGTGCCCGGTTTGCCGGGATGAAGAGGAGCTGGACGATGATTGCATTGACGATTGCGGTAACCACGATGATCGGGACAAAAGTGAGCACGAGACCGCCTATTGTTGCTTTGGTTACGATGATCCCCTGGGTCACCGCAAAGAGCGCGATCGCGGCAAACGTGACGCCGCTGACAAGAGTTGCGATGAACGTGGTGATCGCGGGGGCGATGGCGATCCTGTTCTGGATCATTGCATAGATGGCAAAGCAGACAAGGGCGCCGAGCGGTTCGCTGATGAAGTTCGCCGGCCTGAATATGGAGCTCGAGACCATGAACGAGAGTGCAGCCCCGACAAGTCCGATCAGGAGCGCCTCATGGATCTTCGGCCTTACGAGGATGATGGCGAGGCAGTAAAAAGCGATGATAACGTTCGGCGTCATCGGGAGGTCGAGGAGTGCCATGAAGAACCGGAGGATTACTCCTACAGCGAGCAGGATTCCGACAATAGCGATATCTTTTGACTTCAAACAGTTCACTTCCTATTTAATATGATGTATAAAATTATACATCGAAGTATATAATTGGTATCCACAAATAAAAAAAGGGGGAGGCGTTATCTCACCTGATTGGCCCCGGATATGCCGGTGGGGGGGAAACCGCGCGATATCCCCTGCCCCGGATTCCTGCCGGTCCTGCAGGGGACGAAGGTGCCTGACGCGGTACGCGTCCCGGACGGTTGGCATCACTGAGTGCGGTCGCAGGATCCTTCCCTTTATGGACTACTTCCGAGAGAGCCCGTATAAAAAACCGGGGTTCTTCCCGCTGGAATGCATTCCTGCCGACGCATGCGCC
>JAJRBP010000314.1 GCA_028679405.1 Methanoregulaceae archaeon
AGTTTATACCTGTTCGCCTTCCCGTTATGGTGCCAGAGATAGGTCATGAACGTATCCGTATCATAATACAGCGTCTCGTACCTGCCGATCCTCGCGTCCTCGATCTCGAGGGCGAGGTACGAGCCGGCCAGTCCTGCGATCAGGTGGACCGCCTGCTCGTACGACATCAGGAATTTCTTCTCCTTCCGGGAGAGCAGCGTTGCATCCGAATTCTTCAGTTCTTCGAGGGATATCCCCTCGAATGCGCCAAGTGCCGCCGATAATTCCCCCCCGTATATCGAGGGGATTGCACACTGGTGACTGCTGGTATTCTCCATCTTCAGGTCACTCCTGCTCCATCGGACCTGGCGATTCCGGAGAGAAATTCCACCACCGCATTATCAGTAAAGACGACCGCATAATCCGGGGATCCCTCGCCCCCATGAGTTACATCTTTCCAGTCCGGGGACCGGTCAGGCCCGGGGTCTGTTGTTTCCGCCCGGGCGATATCCGTAGTACTCATCACCGGTATTGCCAGGCAGGTCGACACTGTCATGAACGCGATATAAATGTACCGCATTTGCCATATTTCGCGCGGTATCGACACGAATATTGTCCCTTTCATATCATCTCACCACCTCATCGGCCAGCCGCAAGGTGATCTTTTCCATGCCTGCCCAGGTCACTGGTAGCTGCGGCACGTTTCATCCCCGTTCCTGGCCGGGTATGTCACGAGGATGTTATATTATCCTTGACATATTGTAATGTTTTTTTTACATTTAGTATATTATATTTTTCGCTTCTCATGGGTTGCCGGTTGAAAGTCTTCATATACGAAGGACCTATGCAGGGCCAAAGAACGAGGGGGAGCGCCCGTAACAGGCATGGAAAAACAACTCCAGGTGCAAATGATTCAGGAATGTATGTACCGGCGCGGTGTCCGGGGAGGACCTGAATGAACAACAGGCCTGCCATGGAGATATTTAAATACCACACCGCTCTGTAGTGCTGTCCTGAGAAGAAAAAATGAAGGAACTATTATCAGGAAAACTGGAGCTCCTCTCCCCCGCAAACAGTGTCCTCGTCCTCGTCGACTACCAGCCGACGATGATCAGGAGTATCGCATCGGGAGACAAGACAATCATACGGCAGGCTGCATACAGCGCTGCGAAAGCCGCGAGCATCCTTTCGGTGCCGGTGGTATTGTCGACGATCAATCCCCAGTCGAACGGGGATTTCTTCCCGGAGATAACCAGGCTCTTCCCCGGCAAGGAAGTCCATGCCCGGAAAGTCCCGAGTTTCGATGCCTTCGAGGACGGGCCGACTGTCAGCGACCTGAAAGCGGCAGGGAGGAAGAAGGTCGTTATCTCCGGCCTGTGGACCAGCATGTGCTTCACGTACAGTGCCATTCACGCGGTGAAGGAGGGGTACGAGGTATACGGACTGATGGATGCTGCCGGGGATTCCACGCCGGATGCACACAAATTCGGGATCAAGCGGATGCTCCAGGTAGGTGTGGTCCCAATCACCGTCGAGGTGCTGGTATCCGAGTGGATGCACGACTGGAACAACCCGAAAGCAGGTGAGCTTGTCAGCGAGGTATATTCCCACTATGGGGCAATGATAGGACTCCGTTAACTTTTTTCAAGGTGTTCCTCTTCGGGGCCCATGATGAGCCGGATAGTACCCCGTCCTGTCCGGAATACCGAAAACAGGCAGACCGGATACGTAGGGATAGTCAGGGAGCTGCAATATTATTTATAGTATAATGGGAGTATACCGCTCAATAATCACTGGAAAAAACCTTGGAACGGGTACGGAATGCCCCACAGGGTTCCCCGTAATCAGTTGAGGAGGCAAGCGTTTGGTTCCTGAGAATGCTCCAAATCCAACAGGATCTTCAAGGGTTGATCCTTCTGTCGGAAACGTGGACGAAGAGATCAAAAAAATTTATGCTGATATGAAGGCGCGGATTAGTGAAGTCCCCGGGTATATCAGCCTTCTGAAATCCGGCCGCCTCCTCGAACGCAGAAAAGCTGCGGAGTATCTGGGAGAGGTAGGGGACGAGAGAGGAGTTCTTCCCCTCATCGATGCCCTGAAGGACCCGTCGGAGACCGTGCAGTACCTTGCAGCAAAATCGCTCGGGATGATTGCCGACCGGCGTGCAGTTGATCCTCTCATCGAAGCGCTGAAATCCGAAGACAAGTGGGTACGCCTTGGTGCTGCCCATGCACTCGGGCTGATCGGGGATAAAAAAGCAGTGGACTTCATTATCCCGCTTCTCGATGACCCACACCATGACCTCCGTGCCCATGCCGCGTGGGCTCTTGGAAAACTGGGAGACCCGCGCGCGGTCGAACCGTTGAAACGCCTGCTCAACGACCCAAAAGAGGACGTGCGTACCGAAGTGAGAGCAGCACTCGTTGCCCTGGGTGAAAAGTCGAGTACATGACCGGAACAGGTGGCGTTTTTCTGCCCGGCAGGATGATACGGGGGGTCTTCCAGGAAATGCCCGGAGAACTGCCAGGACCTTGTCGGGAGAACAGTAAGTGAAAAGTTTTCTGAAAAGGACTCGGCTGGATGAATGGCTGAACTGAAACGCTCATTAGGGTTCTGGGGGGCTGCGGGTATCGGGATCGGTGCGATCATCGGTACAGGGATTTTTGTCCTGATCGGGGTTGCATCGGGGATTGCAGGACCGGCAGTCATCCTTTCATTTCTCATTGCCGGTTTTGTCGCCCTGCTCACCGGTCTCTCCACTGCAGAGCTCTCCTCCTTCATCCATGAATCGGGAGGGAGTTATATCTACACCACCAGGGCATTCGGGGAATTTCCGGGCTTTGTCGTCGGCTGGATGAAATCATTCGACTACATTGTCGGTGCAAGTGCAGTCAGTGTTGGTTTTGCCGCGTACTTCACGTATTTCATTGGTATCCCGGCATCAGCGCTGACACTCGTTATCGTTGCGACCGTATGGCCCATTGTACTTATGCTTCTGAACCTGAAGGGGGTAAAAGAGGCATCCGGGGCCAACAATCTCCTGGTCGCCCTCAAAATCCTTGCATTGCTTGTATTTATCGTCGTGTGCGCATCATCCCTGCTCGCCGGCGGGGATTATTCGAATTATCATCCGTTCTTTCCCCGGGGATTTTCCGGGGTGATGTCGGGGGCATCGATCATTTTCTTTGCCTTTATCGGGTTCAACACGATTGCGATCATGGCTGAGGAGATAAAGGATCCCGGGAGGAATGTTCCCAGGGCAATCCTGTTCGCCTTCGGGATCTGCACCCTGGTGTATATCGGAGTCTCTGCCGTGGCGGTGGGCGTTGTCAACTGGGACCTCCTCGGGTCATCCGGTGCACCACTCGAATTCGCATTGAAAGCGGTCACTGACAATATCTTTATCCTCCAATTCGTGGCAATATCTGCACTTTTCGCCACGACGTCGGTGATCATGGCCTCAATCATGGGTGGGTCGAGGGCTCTCTTCGCCATGGCCCGGCAGGGTGTCCTTCCGAAGGTCCTGTCGACGATATCGCTCCAGAATGTCCCGGTTTTTACCATACTCCTTTGCGGAATCATCATCAGCGGGATCGTACTCGTGACCGGAGGTAACCTCGACTGGCTTGCCTCACTTTTCAATTTCGGGACTCTCCTCACCTTCTTTTTCATCAACCTGAGCCTGATCCGGCTCCGCCGGACCCAGCCTGATACGAAACGGAGCTTCAGGGTCCCGTTCTATCCATATACCCCGGTCTTTGCCATGATCAGCTGTATCGTCCTTGCGTTCTATCTGAATGCCAACGCTGTGATAACCGCGTGCATCTTTCTCGCGATAGGAATTGCGGTCTATTATCTCAATAAAAAGAGGAAAAAACCCTGATCTTACTCCTTTCTGAATTCAGGGCAGATCCGATGCGGGACAACCCGGCAGGCGTTCCGAACGCCTCTCCGCTATGAATACATCGCGGTTCTTTCGCAGGCTTTCCCTTCCTTAGTATTCATCCTGCGGCTTGGACGTCACCACGTCTTCCACCTCGGGCTCGAGAAGCCAGAGCGCTTCCTGGGCTTTTTCCCTGATCAACGGATTTTTATGGTCCAGCATCCGGTCCAGCCGGGCAATGAGGCCCCCTGTGATGAGTGCCTCTTCCTGACCGGCCGCAGCGATGGCGATGATAACATCAAGGGCAGACCCGACGATATGGGGGTTCTCTTCGTGGAGGAGTCCGGCAACAATATCGATACCACCCTGCCGTATCAGTTCATCCGGCCTCCAGTCCTCGTCTTCAGTGCTTACCGCGAGCGCTTCCACCGCGGTCTCCCTGACATGCCTCACCGGGCTTACGAGCCGTTCGAGGAGGTCCCTCGTGATCTCCTTTGTAATCTGCAGTCCTTCTGCCATCCTGATCACTCCCGCCGTCTCCTTTAAAAAGATCCAAACAGGCGAAGCCGGTTGATACTCTACCATCAAGGATAAAAACATAACCCGGCCTGTCCTCCTCCTGCTCCCGGTCTTTCCTGTAAAATCGGGGCCGGGTCCCTTCATCGTATCAGGCAGGCCTGGTGCTCTCAGCCATTCCCCACGCCAAGGGTCAGGACGACCGTCTGCCAGACCCTGCCGGACGATGACCTGTTTACAGATATGGAAAAAAGAGTCCGGGCTTCTCTTCCGACTTTCTTTTTACGCCTTCACAAAGAATATTGTTTCCATTCAGGACGCCCGGCCCTGATCGGGGGTACGGGTCGGTTTTATATAATGGTGTGGCATTATGCTCCCGCATGCCGAGATTCACCCAGATATTTATTATTCTCACGATTGTTTTAGGAATTGTGCTGTCGGCAGGGTGCGTTTCCCAGCCACCAGTTCCATCTGAAACGACCTTAACCCCCACTCCGACCACCCCCACACCTGACTTCACGAACCAGAACTCCCCGGGAGCATCGACCTTCACCGCCTACCCGGCCCGGACAAAACTGGATCTGCCGGATGAACCGATCGGTCTCCGGTTAGTTGCAGGGGGGTTTACAGCTCCCATGTGCGTCGCGGACCCGCACGACGGGAGCGGGAGGCTCTTCCTCGTCGACCAGACCGGCTACGTGAAGATCTTTTATATGAACGGCACGGTCATTGACCAGCCATTCCTCGATGTCAGCGACCGTATGGTAAAAATTGATCCGACCTACGATGAACGGGGTCTGCTTTCCATTGCGTTCCATCCGCAGTTTGCATCGAATGGGAGAGTGTTTGTCTATTACAGCGCACCGATCCGGGCCGGGGTCGATCCTAACTGGAGCTGCACGAACCACCTTTCGGAGTTCCATGTCCTGGAAACCGACCCGAACAGGGCAGATATGTCAACCGAGAAGATCCTCCTCCAGGTCGACAAGCCATACCAGAACCACAATGGCGGGACACTCCTCTTCGGACCCGACGACGGCTACCTGTACCTGCCCCTAGGGGACGGGGGCAGGGCTGATGACACCGGAATGGGGCACACCCCCGGTATCGGGAATGCCCAGGATCTCACGAAGATCCTCGGGAAGGTGATCAGGATAGACATCGACCACACAAGCGGGGGGAAAATGTATGCGATCCCGCCTGATAACCCGTTCCTGTCGAATTCCAGCATATTACCCGAGATATATGCGTACGGGTTCAGGAATCCTGCGTATGCCACCTTTGACTCCGGCGGAAGCCACAGGATGTTCATCGCCATGGCAGGCCAGCGGCTCTTCGAATCCATGCTTATTGTATACAAGGGTGGAAATTACCCCTGGAATATCAGGGAGGGCACACACTGTTTCAACCCGGACAATGACTTCCAGGTCCCTGCCGGACCCTGCCGGACTACAGGGTACAGCGGACAGCCATTGATCGGTCCGGTAATCGAGATTGGGCACGATGTCGGGGATACGATTGTCGGGGGGGTTGTGTATCGCGGCAGCCTTATGCCGTCCCTCCAGGGTTCCTATCTTTACGGGACGTGGTCTGATGAGAACAGGATCACAGGGAACGGGTCGCTCCTCGTCTCAAAACCCCCTGCAGGTCTCGACCTCGCCTCGCTCCCGGACGATGCTTCGAAGCTGACCCCGGCACAGAATGCGATGTGGACGACCCGGCTGATGAGCGTCGCGAATAACCCGAACGGGCGTATCAACGCCTTCGTCCGCGGCCTCTACGAGGATAACAACCACGAAGTCCTTGTCCTGATCAACCAGAACGGCGGGCCGGGGCTCACACCCCATGATTCAGGCGAGATCTGGCAGATGTTACCGAAAACTTCGGTGGGTCTTTTAAGTACGACCGCCAGCCAGGGTCTCATTCAGGCGCCGACAACGTCATCACCCGGAGGCCAGGCCGCTACCCTCCACCTTACCATAAAGGGCGACAAGTTCACCCCGTCCAACCTGACCGTGCCCGCAGGGGCCCAGGTAACACTGACATATGACGACCAGGACCTCGACCCCCATAATTTCGCGCTCTATCCTTCTCAAACGATTTCCAATGCAATCTTCCGGAGCCCGGTAATCACCGGGCCGGTTATTGCAACCTATACCTTCACCGCTCCGGCCATCCCGGGCACCTACTACTTCCGCAGCGACCCGAATACAGGCTTGCTGGGAACCTTCACCGTCACTGCTCCAACCGGCCCGACCACGACCGTAGCCGCAACGGCAACCGCCGTCCAGACTGGCGACGGAAAGATCGTACCGATAACATTAACAGCGAAAGACATCACGTTTGACACAAACACCATCACTGTACCCGCGGGCTCAACGGTCGTCATGACGTTCGTCAACAACGATGCGGGTATCCCGCATAACTTCGCGCTCTACACGGACCGCTCGGCATCGACCACAATCTTCTCTGGCGATCTGGTGACAGGTGTAAGAACGGTGACGTACACCTTCACGGCACCGTCCACGCCTGGAAGCTACTTCTTCCGGTGTGATGTGCATCCGGAAATGATGTTCGGGACGTTCGCGGTGACGTGAAGGGGGCTATTCCTAACCTCTTTTTACGATAGAATGGTCGGGAAATTCCCGGCTGTTATTGCAGGAATGAACCGGGTTCATATCCCAATGCAGTGCGTAACTATTAGGAATGCCGGATAACCTGACTGATTATGGAAATACAGGTTGTGAACCTGAAGGAAAAAGCCGAACTGATACAGGAATTACATTCGTACAGGATTGTCGCCCAGCTGAATGATTACCAGTTCAAGCTGGTGAAAGCAAAACGGGAATTCGTATGGCACCGGCATGATGAAACAGATGAATTGTTCATGGTTGTTGAAGGAAAGATGCAAATCGCCCTGCGGAGCAGGATCCTGGATCTCAGAGAAGGAGAACTGGTTGTCATTCCCAAAGGAGTTGATCATAAACCGGTCTGTAATGAACAGTGTACGGTTCTCCTGGTTGAGCCGGAAGGAACTCTGAATACCGGAAATACCGGTGGGGCATTGACCGAAACCAGGACAGATTGGATATAACGCCGGTTTTTTAAACCTGGATC
>JAJRBP010000286.1 GCA_028679405.1 Methanoregulaceae archaeon
CCCCCCTCTTCAGAAAAGCGTGGTATCCTGCCTTTCTCCGGCTGACGGGTGAGGCAGCACGGAACCGCTCCCCTTTTGATAAAGAGAGATCAAGATACTGTTCAGTACAATTGTTGATCGCATGCCGCCCCGAAACCTTACGTTAGGGATCACCGTAAACCTCGACAACTACGAGAACCTGCGGGTCGAGGTGACCGGAGAGGCGGAACAACCGGGGGACGCAGCCAGGCTCGTCCGGTTCCTCGACGAGGTCCTCGCGGGGCTTGGACGCGGGGACGAGGCAACAGCAGCCAGGGTTGACAGTTACCGGAGGCGTGTTCTCGGAGGGGTTCCGGAAGCCGGCACCGGAAAGGCGGTCCCGGCACCGGAGCCGGGAGAAAGTATCTCGTCCTCCTCGGCAGGTGCCGGGGACATCTCCCCATTCAAAGGCCGGTTGCCCGGAGAGAAACCGGTCCAGGGGTACTCCCCTACGGTGAAGGTCTCAAAGCAGTCTCCTGCCGGGAAAGAGACCCCGGTGCAGCCTGCCCTGCAGGACCAGGGTCCGAAGCAGTCCCCCCACGGGAAAAAAACACCTGTCCCCTCTCCCGCAGATAAGGTCCTATGTGCATTTCCGGGGGAGAAGGCGCCAGTGCAGCACCCAATGGAGGAAAAGATTCCGGTGACATCCCCCGGAAAGAAGGTACCGGAGCCGTCTCCCGGGGCGAACGCAGCAGTGCAGCCCCCAGTGGAGGAAAAGGTCCTTGTGACTTCCCCCTGGGAGAAGGTACAAGGGCCCTCTCCACCGGAGAAATCCGTTCCGGAATCGGCTCCCCGGGAGAAACAGGTTCCCGGACCGTCGCCAGGAGAGAAAGGAGCATCCGGACCGGTTGTTTCATCTCCGGTCACCGGGCTCGTGACGCCATCCGGACCTCATGGAAGTGTTGCCCTAAAGCCGGTGCCTGCCCCGGCGGCGCCACCCCTGCAGTCAAAGGAGGCGGCCGGGGAGACAGGTCAGCCTGTCGCCGGAAAGGCTGAACCACAGGCTCCCGGACAATGCGAGGCATGCGGCGTGATGATCTCGGAGACCGAGAGGAAGATGAGCATGCTCTTTTCAAACAGGGTGCTTTGCAGGAAGTGCCTGAGAAAGAGCGGGTGAGACGACCAAGGAGTGATTGAGGAAATGCCCGGAGCGAAGAAAAACCTGCTGATGTGGGATGAGACCCTCTTTCGTGACCCCGAGGTCTTCGAGATCGATTACGTCCCGGAACAGTTCAACTTCAGGGAAACCCAGATGAGGGAACTCGCCTTCCAGATCCGGCCCGGGCTCCGTGGTGGCCGCCCGCTCAACACCATCTGCAGGGGCCTTCCAGGGACCGGGAAGACCACGAGTGTGCGGAAGCTCTTCTCGGAGATCGAGGAGACCACGAAGAAACTCCTCCCGGTCTTCATCAACTGCCAGATGGACAACACGAAATTCGCGATCTTCTCCCAGATCTACCGGCGTCTCTCCGGGCACCTCCCTCCTGCATCCGGGACCTCGTTCAAGCAGGTCTTTGACGCAGTCGCCAAGATGATGAAAAAAGAAGAGATAGTCCTCCTCGTCTGCCTCGACGATGCTAACTACCTCCTCTACGAGAGCGAGATCAACAATGTCCTGTACCCTCTCCTCCGGTCGCACGAGCAGTACGAGGGAACCCGGATTGGCGTCATCCTCATCATCAGCGACCTCGACGTGGACCTCCATAAAGCGCTCGATGCAAGAGTCGAATCGGTATTCCGGCCGACCGATATCTATTTCCCGCCTTACTCAGGGGAAGAGATATCAGGCATCCTCAGGGAGCGGGTCGCGCAGGGCCTTTACCCCGGTGTCCTGCCCGACGACATGTTCTCGCTCGTCGTGGAACAGACCCAGAAGAGCGGAGACCTGCGTGTAGGTATCGATCTCCTCAAGCGATCGGCCCTCTCGGCAGAGCATGTTGCCCGAAAGACCATCACCAGGGACGATATATGCGGTGCATACGAGGTTTCGAAGTACCTCCATCTCTCGTATTCGGTGAAGATCCTTAAAGCTGATGAGAAGCTCCTGCTAAAAGCCATCGCAACGCTGAGCACTACAGGAAAGGAGATGAATGCAGGCGAGGTTTTCCGGACGGTGAAGGACCAGGTGGAGATCGGGTACACGAGGTTTTATGAAATCGTGCGGAAACTCGACGGAATGAGGATCCTGAACCTCCACTACCGCGATGGGAAGGGGAGGACCCGCCTGCTCAGCCTGCGGTACGACCCCGCGAAGATCATCGAGTACCTCGCTTAAATGTGGATCATTTTGGCAACTCTTATCAGGTACCCGACCATCTTGTATAATCACCTAAAGGGGGAATCCACGTGCTCAGCGTGAATGAATTTGCTCTTGAAATTTTCGAGTATCTTGCAGAAGATCCGGAACAGTATAACGTCGCCTACCACGAGCTGGATAACGGCGCCCGTATCGTAGACTGCGGAGTAAGCACCCGCGGCGGGTATGCCGCCGGAAGGGCTTTCACCGAGATATGCATGGGGGGACTCGGCGAGGTAAACTTCCGCATGGGCCACGTCAGGGACTTCCCCATCCCGTTCATCGATATCTTTACCGACTTCCCCGCGATTGCGTGCCTCGGGTCCCAGAAGGCGGGCTGGACCATCAAGCACAACAATTACTTCGCGATGGGGAGCGGCCCGGCGCGGGCGCTCTCGCTCAAGCCGAAGCACACCTTCGAGGTGATCGACTACGAGGACGAGTACGAGGCGGCAGTCATCGCCCTCGAGAGCGATCACCTCCCGAACGGCGGGGTAATGGAAAAGATCGCAGAGGAATGCGGCGTTGATGTCGCCAACATGAGCGCGGTCGTCGCTCCGACCGCATCGCTTGTAGGGTCAATCCAGGTCGCAGGCCGCTGCGTCGAGACCGCCGTGTATAAGCTGAACGAGCTCGGGTTCGATACGCGAAAGATCAATGCCGGAATCGGCACCGCGCCGCTCCCGCCGGTCAAGAAGGATGCGACGAGGGCGATGGGGACCACGAACGATGCCACCATCTATCACGGGAGGATCATGCTCACGATGAAGGCTCCCGAGATCAAGGAATACCTCGAGAAGATCCCGAGCAACAAGTCGAAGGGATACGGGAAGCCGTTCTACGAGAT
>JAJRBP010000119.1 GCA_028679405.1 Methanoregulaceae archaeon
TTCGACGACCCGCTCGAGGCTGCCGTCTTCTCGGTGCTCATCGAGCTCTGCAAGGCGCAGGAGCAGTCCCGTGTGGATCATTGACTCCTGCTACCGGGACGGGGTCGAGCTCTGGGAGAAGGGGGACCGGGTCGCGGGGCGGCATGTCCCCTATGATCCTTCCTTCTTCCTGCACCTCCCCGATCCGCACGCGCACCACGAGATGCTCGAGGCGCTCTCCTCCCGGTATCCCGTCGAGGAATGCAGTTTCAGAACCGTATACGGTGAACTCGACGGGTACAGGGTCACGGCCGGGCGCGAGGTGGCGGGGATGATCGAGCTGCAGACCGGGTATACCGCCCAGCTCTACAATGTCGATGTCAGGCTCGACCAGCGATTCATGGCGGAGCAGGGGATCTTTCCCTGCGGCGATCCCGGGGATTTCCGTCTCACGGCTGAGTTCGATTCCCCGCTCACCGCGATGGAGATCGTGGTGAAGGACAACCCGTTCGCCGGGTCGGCGATCTCGTGCATTGAGGCCGTGCACGAGCGGAGGGAACTGATGAAAGGGCCTGAGAGGGCGGTCCTCGCCGACCTCTTTACCCTCGTGGAGACTTGCGACCCGGATGTGATCCTCTTTCCGTCGGCAGATATCTGGACGGCGACGATCCTGCAGAAGGCAAGAAGATACGGGCTAGAGAACTCTTTTTCGCGCACCGGGAGGTTCAGGAAGCTCGAGGCGCGGTCGTACTGGAGTTACGGCCGGACTGAGTACCGCGAGGGAGCGCTGATGCCAGACGGCCGGGTGTTGATCGACACCATGCAGAGCTTCAACTACCGGGAAGGAGGGCTTCTCGGGGTGCTCCTCGCCTCCCGGCTCACCGGCCTCTGTCCAAACCTTGCCGCACGTTTCACCTCTGGCACGCTGATCTCCACGTACGAGGTCTATGAGGCGATAAGGGCGGGGATCGCGGTCCCTTACAGGAAGAGCGATCCTGAAGTGGTGCGCCGGTTCGACGAGCTGAAAGCGGCAGACCGGGGAGGGATGATGTTCCAGCCGGTGCCCGGGTTGTACGAGCGGGTGTACCAGATCGACTACACATCGCTGTACCCCTCGGTCATCGTGCAGTCAAACCTCTCACCCGAGACCTTTCATAATCCATCAGGACAGGGTTTCCTCCCCGCCGTGCTCGGCCCCCTCCTCGCACTCAGGCTCGAGACGAAACGGCGGAAGAGGGAGGATCCGAGGTTCGAAGGGATCGACTCGATCCTGAAGTGGATGCTCGTCACCTGTTTCGGGTACACCGGGTACAAAAATGCGAAATTCGGGAGGATCGAGGTACATGAAGAGATCACAGGTCGTTCGAGGGACATTCTCATCAGGACAAGGGACATCGCGGAGGAGATGGGGTTTGATGTCCTCCACGGGATAGTTGACTGTCTCTGGGTCCGGGGCGAACGCACCCCGGTCAGCGAACTGAAGGAGCAGGTGGAACAGGAGATCCTGCTCCCCACTGAGCTCGAGGCCTATCACTGGATCGTCTTCCTCCCGATGCCGGATGGGTTCGGCGCGTACAACCGCTACTATGGACTGCTCACCGACGGCACCATCAGGGAGAGGGGGATCGCCGCGAGGCGGGGGGACACCCCCGGCTACATACGGAGGGTGCAGCAGGATCTGCTTGCGCTGCTGAAGACTGCAGAGACGAGATCAGAGATCGCAGGGATCGCGGATGCCGTGAAGGAACGTTACAACGAGGCGGTAGCCGGGCTGCGAACTGCAGAAGCACGGGAGATGGCAATCCACCGCCAGGTGAGCCGGCTCGAGTACGCTCACCGGTGCCCCGAGGCCTCGGCGGTGAGGGCCTGCCAGGCGGCAGGCGTCGTTGTCTCCCCCGGGATGGAGATAGCCTATGTAGTCACTGATGCACGCCGGTGGGCCGTCGCCCTCGACTGGCAGGCGGAATCGTTCGATGCCGCGTACTACCGGACGCTCCTGGAACGGGCATGGGCCGAGATCTCCTTTGCTCTCGTTGAGGCATCAGGAGACGGAGTAGAGCAGGATTGAGAGCAAAAGTTTAAATGAATACTCCTTCAGTTCTCTTGTGACCGGTGCCGGGCAGTGTGCGCGTGTGAGGTCAGGCAGCCAAAGGCATGCACGATCTGGTGGAGAACGACATGCTGGCGGGATGCGCCCCTGCTTCCAGTGCCGTAAGGAGGCGAACACATGGTTACGATTGTCATTACATCTGACGGGTTCGGGCCGGGGGAAATGATACCAGAGAAGTTTACCTGTGACGGAAAGAACGTCTCGCCGGCGCTCCGCTGGAAGAGTGTTCCCGCGGGTGCCCAGAGCCTTGCGCTGATCCTGGACGACCCCGATGCCCCGATGGGAAAATTTACGCACTGGCTGGTGTGCAACATCCCGCCCGATAAAGGTGGTCTTCCCGAAGGGGTCCCGATGAGATCGGTCCTGCCAGACAAGTCACGGCAGGGTGTCACGGGATTTGGTCGTGAAGGCTACAACGGACCCTGCCCACCGCCAGGCAAACCGCACCGTTACTCTTTCAGAATCTATGCGCTCGACGGGAAGATCGACCTGCCAGCCGGCTTCAGACAGAAAGACCTGGAAGCGGCAATGCGTGGACACATCCTCGCGCAAGGCGAGCTGATGGCGATCTACGGCAGGGGATGAAGGATTCGGGGGTATCTGCTACGCGGATATTACGGTAAAATACTCTGGCACTGCGTCGGGCAGTCAGCCTGTTGAATCGCCTCTCCTCTAAAATACAGATCATCGGCCGGAAAAATACCGTGGCAGCGTTCTTTACAAACTTCAGATTTTTTGGTAAAAAGTCTCTGTTCTGTTATGCTCATCGATTGAAACAAAGTTTCATTGCCTGGCTGCTCGTCTTATGTCTGGAGGGGTACGTGGAAGATGATAAGCGGTGACGAGAAAAACACGCTCTATAAAGAATCGCTTGAACTGCACGAGAAGCACCGGGGAAAGCTCGAGATAAAGTCAAAGGTACCGCTGAACTCGCGGCGGGAGCTCGGGCGTGCATATACGCCCGGGGTTGCAGAGGTCTGCCGTGCGATCGAGAAGGATAAGAACCTCGCATACCGCTATACCCTGAAGGGCAATACTATCGCGATCGTGACCGACGGTTCGGCGGTGCTCGGGCTCGGGGATATTGGTGCCTATGGCGCGATCCCGGTTATGGAAGGGAAGGCGATCCTCTTCAAGAAGTTTGCCGGCATCGATGCGTTCCCGATCTGCTTCGAGAAATTCAATTCCAACTTCGTCGACGAGGTGAAGAACATCGCCCCGGTCTTCGGCGGGATCAACCTCGAGGACATCGCGGCCCCGAAGTGCTTCGAAGTAGAGGAGGCCCTCCAGGAGATCGGGATCCCGGTAATGCACGATGACCAGCACGGTACGGCCATCGTGATCCTCGCGGCACTTCTCAACGCCTGTAAAGTAACCGGCAGAACTTTTGAAGATCTCAGTATTGTTGTCTGCGGGGCCGGGGCTGCAGGATATGCGGTCACGAGACTGCTGCGATGCATCGGTTATAGTCCCGATGTCTGCACGGTCGTAAAGGATCTCGTGGTCTGCGACACGAAAGGTATTATCCACCGGAAACGGGACGGGCTGTATGCGAACAAGTACAAGTTCATCATCGCCGACGAGACGAACCGCCAGGGGAAGACGGGAACGCTCGCGGACGCGATGGAGGGGGCGGACGTCGTGATCGGAGTCTCTGCGCCGGGGATCATCACGGAAGAGATGGTCCGCTCCATGAACAAAGACGCGATAGTCTTTGCGATGGCTAACCCGGTGCCCGAGATCATGCCCGACCTTGCCCTCCATGCCGGGGCTGCGATCGTCGGGACCGGGAGGAGCGACTATCCGAATCAGATTAACAACGCTCTTGCGTATCCCGGGGTGTTCCGTGGTGCGCTCGATGCGGCAGCGACCCAGATCACCAATGAGATGAAAGTGGCGGCCGCTCATGCGCTCGCGAATTATATAAAAAAGCCGACGAAGAGACGAATCCTTCCAAGCATCCTCGACAGGAAGGTGACCATAGCAGTCGCGAAGGGTGTGAAGGAGGCGGCGATCGCGGGAGGCTGCGCGAGAAGGGTGTAATACGATCTCGACGGGTGATCATCCGGTCGCTCGCGGGATCCAAATCCGGTTGCCACCACCCAGTTCACCCCGATTCCTGACTCCGGTTTCCGAACGATGCTAATGTCCATTGCTTTTCACGGTGCAGGAGATCTTCCGATCCGCGAGAGATC
>JAJRBP010000009.1 GCA_028679405.1 Methanoregulaceae archaeon
TTCGAGCGGTGCCATGGTCCGGTCGGAGCCGGTCCCGTGCCGGTTCGTCATGATCGCCGCAGGGAACATCGATGCCATCCAGGGGATGCACCCGGCGCTCCGTTCCCGTATCCGCGGGTACGGCTACGAAGTGTATATGAGCGAGAGCATGGAGGACACCCCCGAGAACCGGGAGAAGTTCATCCGCTTCATCGCCCAGGAAGTGAAGAAAGACGGGAAGATCCCGCATTTCGACCGGGGGGCGATCGCGGAGGTCATCAGAGAGGCGAGAAGGCGCTCGAACCGGAAGGGCCACCTGACCCTGAAACTCCGGGACATCGGCGGCCTGATAAGGGTCGCAGGGGACCTTGCGAGGCAGGAAGGCGCCGAGGTGACCACCGCTGCGCATGTGGTGCTCGCGAAACAGACCGCCCGCTCGATCGAGGACCAGGTCTCGGACGAGTACATCAGGCGGAGCAGGGAGTACGAGCTCACCGTGGTGGAAGGCACCCGTGTCGGGCGCGTGAACGGCCTTGCGGTGATGGGCTCGGACTCGGGCTCGGTCCTCCCGATCATGGCCGAAGTGACGCCGGCACAAGGGCAGAACGGGACGGTGATCGCAACCGGGATGTTAAAGGAGATCGCACAGGAGTCGATCAAGAACGTCTCTGCGATCCTGAAGAAGTTCTCCGGCGTCGACATCAAGAACATGGACATCCACATCCAGTTCATCGGCACCTATGGCGGCGTCGAAGGGGACTCCGCATCCATCAGCGTCGCAACCGCCGTTATCAGCGCGATCGAGGAGATCCCGGTCCGCCAGGACATCGCGATGACGGGCTCGCTCTCGGTCAGGGGTGACGTCCTCCCAGTCGGCGGCGTGACCTTCAAGATCGAGGCGGCCGCGAAGGCGGGGATCGGCACTGTCCTCATCCCCCGCTCGAACATGGACGACGTCTACATCGAGGAGCGGTACCGCGACGCGGTGACCGTGATACCGGTGGACCACATCGAGGATGTCCTCACCATCGCCCTCGTCCCCGAGAACAACGAGGGCTTCCTCTCCAAACTGAAGAAGCTCGCGGCAACGACCTCGAGCAGGGTACTCGACAAGTCCCCGTTCACGCCTGCACCGGTCTGATTCCATGGAAGGTATCAGGTACTACGACATCAGGCACGTGACGGGGGAAGCGACCCACATCGATATCGACAACGGCGTTGTGGAGTCTGCGGGGACCTCTTTTTTCGATACCGCGGTAATCCGGGCGCTCGGGCCGAAGGGATGGGGGATCGTTACCGTCGAGAATTACAGCACCCGCGGCAGGAAGGAACGGGACGAGATGATTGCTTCCGCTGCGAGGCTCGCGGCGATCACAGACGAGGACGTCAGGCTCGCGGAACCGTCCTTTGCGGTCCTCCCGGTCCCTCCCATGAAGGAAGACCCGCGGACGGTCGGGCTCGAGGAGAAGACTGCGATCCTCTCGACCATCGAGCGTGCGGCGGCCGGCATTTCCGGGATACGCAGCACGAGGGCGAACTACTCGGAACGTGCCGAGACCGTCCATTTCGAGGATGTCACGGGCACCGAATTCACGTACGAGACCTGCCGGTCGGGCTTCGGCGTCCTTGCCGTAGCCTCCAGGAACGGGGTCGTCCAGATGGGGTACGAACCGCTCCACAGCATCCTTGGCTTAAACATCCGTCACCAGGAGGAGAAGGGAAGGGAGGCTGGCGAGCGTGCGGTCGCCCTCCTCGACGCAGGTACACCGAAAGGCGGGATCATGAACGCAGTCCTCGACCAGGAGCTCGCGGGCGTCTTTGCCCACGAAGCGGTCGGGCACGCGAGCGAGGGAGACCTGGTACAGGAGGGGAGCTCGGTCCTCGCAGGAAGGATTGGTGAGAAGATAGGGAACCCCGGACTGACTATCGTCGACGACCCGACGCTCCCTGAGTTCGGGTTCGAGCCGGTGGACGCCGAGGGATCACGCGTCGCCAGGACCGAGATCATCAGGAAAGGGGTCGTGAACTCGTACCTGCACTCCCGCGAGACGCTCGCGGCGGTGGGGAACGGCCTCTCAGGCCACGCCCGGGCGATGCCGGGCGAGCCTCCGCTCGTCAGGATGAGCAACACTTTCATCGAGAACGGGGACTCGGCCTTCGATGAGATCATCGGCGAATGCAGGCAGGGGATCCTCCTGAAGGGGTCGAGGGGCGGCCAGGTGGACCCGGGAAGGGGGGTATTCCAGTTCAACGCGGAATATGGGTACCTCATAGTGGACGGGGAGATCGGGAGCATGGTCAGGGACGTGTCGCTCTCGGGAGAGATCCTCCAGACGCTCCACGGGATCGCGCTCCTCGGGAACGACCGGAAGATGTCCCAGGGCTATTGCGGGAAAGGCGGCCAGAGCGTGCCGGTGAGCGACGGGTCACCGCATGTACTTCTCCGCGATGCGGTGGTGGGTGGCAGTGCAGCCGATTGATGAGATCATGTCCACGGCACCGGGTTTGCCCGCGTGGGCTGAGGTGGTAGGTGGAATTGAAGCCGATTGATGAGATCCTCGCGGCAGGCAGCCGGAAAGCGGACGAGGTCGAAGTGTTCTTCCTTGAAGGGTCCTCAGTCTCGGCCACGCTGAAACGGAAGGCGGTCGGGAACGCAGCAGGCTCCCGGAGTGCAGGCCTTTCAATCCGGGTCATTTCGGGCGGCCGGATCGGGATCT
The DNA here is from genome assembly GCA_028679405.1 of Methanoregulaceae archaeon. Taxonomy (GTDB): domain Archaea; phylum Halobacteriota; class Methanomicrobia; order Methanomicrobiales; family Methanospirillaceae; genus JAJRBP01. Next base: position 2,697 of record JAJRBP010000009.1, read on the forward strand.
CGAGCACCAGCAACCCCGCCGCCTGGGAGAAGTGCCTCGACGCCGCCCTCGCAAGCGCCCGGATCTCGACGCCGCAGGAATGGAAAGGGCTTCCTGAGCAGGCTGCGATCGCGACCGGGGACCTCTCGTTCGACCCGGACGTCCACCCCGATGCCCCTGTCGCAAGGGAGATCCTTGCATCGATGATCGAGGGGTCCTCCGCCCACCCGGCCGAGGTGACGTCCGGCTCTGCGAACATCGCGGAGGAGACCGAATTCCTCGCAAACAGCCACGGGGTCAGGTATCACTCGCGTTCGACCGGGGTATCGGCCTCCCTCGAGGCGATCAGCGGCCAGTCGACCGGCTCGGAGTTCGGGCAGTCGTTCAGGATGGACCTCGACCCGCGTGCCATCGGCGAGCAGGCAGCGTTCTTTGCCTCGCACTCGAAGGACGGGAAAGAAGTCCGGACCGGGACGTATGACGTGATCCTCTCCCCTTCCGCACTCTCGCAGCTGCTTGGATACGTGTTCATGCCGGCGGTCTCGGGCAGGAACGTCCACGCAGGCCGCTCCCGCCTGGCGGATGCGCTCGGGACGCCGGTCATGGACGAGGGCCTTTCCCTCACCGACGACCCCTTCTCCCCGCGTGGGCTCGGGAGCACGTACTGGGACGGCGAAGGGATACCCACCAGGAGGATAGAAATTGTGTCGGACGGGATGCTCATGACATTCCTGTACGACCTGAAGACCGCGTACCGGTACGGGAAAGAGAGTACCGGCAGTGCGGTCAGGGGCGGGTACGGGGGAGCACCGTCCATCGGTCACCACAACCTCATCCTGGACGGTCCCCGGAGGAATATCCGCGACGAGCGTGCGATATACGTCCACGATGTCGTAGGAGCCCACACGGCGAACCCCATGAGCGGGGACTTTTCCGTGGAGTGCTCGAACCCCATCTGGGTGGAGGGCGGGGAGTACCAGGAACCTGTACGAAAGGCGATGCTCTCGGGGAAC
>JAJRBP010000164.1 GCA_028679405.1 Methanoregulaceae archaeon
CGGGAAGGAATCCTTCGCGATCGATCTCTTCGATGTCCGCGAAGTCGTCGAGTTCACGACGATCACCCAGGTGCCGACCGCGCCGCCTTACGTGCGTGGGATCATCGACCTGCGGGGAGAGATCACCACGATAATCGATCTCAAGCAGCGGCTCAATATCACGGAGAAGACCGACAGGGCGAGTGAACTGTCGCGGATCATCGTGCTCGACGAGTCCATCACCCGCATGAAGGTCGGGATCCTCGTCGATGACGTGACCTCCGTCTCGACCTTCGAAGCAGGACAGGTCGACTATACATCCAACAGCTTCACGAAGGACGACTCGTCGATCATCGGGATCATCAAGCGCAAGGTCAGGGTCAGAGAAAAGGAGACGAACGAGCTGATCATCTGGCTCGATATCAGGCGGCTCCTGACCGTTCTCGATGCCGGGAAAAAGTCCGACGCGGGTAAATGAGAAAGAATCGATCACCCGGGTAAGATCTTTTTTTACAACGCGCCCTCCGGCCTGACCTGTTGCCCTTGTGAAAAATCCGTTTTCTTCCCCCATACCAGGTTTCACGGATGCACACGGTGGCTTTGCCGGGCGGAGAGACTCTGCGGGCCGCACTCCCCCTAAAAAGGCTGTCCTGACAGTGATTTGTAGTAATCCGAAAAATACGCCCCATAAGATATTGCCCTGACCAGGTCATCAGGGGGAAAACATTATCGCGTGGATCAAAATATCATCTCCCATGAAGACTCTGGGCATCTCATTTTTGGCGGTGGGGGTAATCCTCATCGCGTTCTGTGCACCTGTGTTTGCTGAACCTTTTCCGGACTACTATGTCCCCGTATTCTCCTTCGGGAGCCAGGGAACGGACCCGGGGGAGTTCCGGGCACCGTCGGGAATAGCCGTCTCGTTCGGGTCGCAGGCATACGACAGGTACGTCTATGTAGCGGATACGAACAACGACCGCATCCAGCAGTTCGAGTTCAACGGGACATTCGTGAGAGAGGTAGGGGGTTACGGGAGCGGTGAAGGCGAATTCATCGATCCGGCCGATGTGGCCTACCGCAATGGATTCTTCTATGTCGCCGACATGGGAAACGACCGGGTCCAGAAGTTTACCTGGTACGGGACGTTTGTCCGTGAATTCGGGGGCCACGGGCACACAGACGGCCTGTTCGATGATCCGACCGATATTGCCATCGATGCCGACGGATACGTCTACGTCGCCGATAAAAACAACAACAGGATCCAGAAGTTCAATTCGAATGGTGTCTTCCAGCGCAAATGGTCCGGGGTCACATTCCCGACCGGCATCTCGGTCCAGGGATCGCGGGCATACGTGGTGGATTCGACCAACCGGACCAAGAAATTCAGTTTAATCGGGACTTTGCTCGCCCAGTGGGATGTAATGAATCCCTCCGGGGTGTTTGTCAGCGGTGGCCAGCTGGTCTTCGTGCCCAATTATCTGGGTGGCATGGTAGCGATATACAACACGACGGGAGTCTATAAAGGGCGACTGGGAAGACCCGGTTCAGGCAGGGGCCAGCTGGACCACCCGAGTGACGCGGGACTGGATGTTGACGGCTACCTCTATGTCCTGGACAAGGGCAATAACCGGGTCAGTGTGTACGAGAGGTCAAATCCGATCCCCGAGATCACATCGCTAAGCCCGGAAAACCGCCAGTGCGATTCAGCGGGCTTCACCCTCACGGTGAACGGGGTGGACTTCAGACCGACCAGTTTCATCATCTTCAACAACACGCGGCTGACCACGACCTACGTATCAACACAGCGACTGACGGCAACCGTTCCCGGGTCTCTCATCACCGCGCCCGGGAGATTGAACGTTACGGTAAGAAACCCCACGCCGGGGGGAGGAATGTCAGGGAATGCAGTCTTCAGGGTCACGTCACCGGTACCTCTCATCTACACCCTGGTTCCTTCTTCAAGGGCGCATGGCGGTGCGGCCTTCGATCTGACGGTCACGGGAAGCAACTTTATCCCCGAGAGCGTGGTCCGGTGGAACGGAGCAGCCCGGACGACCACCTATATCTCCGGTACCGAGCTCTCCGCCAGGATAACGGTTGCGAACCTGGCGACGGCAGGGACTGCCACCGTCAATGTCAGGAACCCTAACCCGGGTGGTGGGATTTCGAACGATCTGCCCTTTACTATTACCTAAATCTCTTTTTACCCTCCGCGATTTTCAGAGGAATGGGGACCAACATATCTTCGCTCTCGTTCGGGTGGTTTTTGATCGGGAGAAGTTCAGGACACCCGGTGCCCGGACAGTCCTGGTGAGGTTTATCACAGGTGGCCGTGATTATTCAGTGAACGCACCTGGAACGGCGCGGGGGGTAAATGTGTGTCCACATCGCTCATCATCATAGGAGGGGGAATTGCCGGCCTTGCTGCCGGGTGTTATGCCCGGATGAACGGGTTTGATACCGAGATTCTCGAGATGCACCGCCTGCCGGGAGGGCTCTGCACCGCCTGGAAGAGGCAGGGCTATACCTTCGACCTCTGCATCCACTGGCTTACCGGGTCGGGGCCTGGCAGCTCCCTGTATAAAGTCTGGGAGGAACTCGGCATCGTGCAGGGGAGGACTTTTCTCGACCTGGACTGTTATACGGCCGTCCCGCTGAAGTCGGGCGACTGGTTCAGGATCTTTACGGATCCGGACCGGCTGAGGGAGGAGATGCTTCGGATCGCTCCAGGTGAAGGGCCCTTCATCGATGAGTTTACCAGGGACCTTGCCCGCATGAGGCGGCTCTATATACCGGTAGACCCCGGTATCCGCGATCTCATGCGTATGCTCCCCGCCCTCCCGCTCTTCCGGAAATATGCACTGCCGGTCTCGGAGCTCGCGACACGGATCAGGGACCAGGATTTCAGGGAACTCTTCGTGAATGCGTTCGACTGGCATGACCAGTCGGCAATATTCCCCATGATGATGATGGCCATGATGGCGAAGGGCGAGGCAGGTTACCCGCAGGGAGGGTCGCTTCCGGTGGTCCGGGCACTTGAATCGCGGTTTCTCTCCCTCGGGGGTTCGGTCAGGTACGGGTCCTGCGTGGAAAAAATCCTGGTCGAGAACGATCGGGCGGTGGGGGTAAGGCTGGAAGGAGGGACAGAACTGCGCTCCGGCCTGGTGCTCTCGGCCGCGGACGGCCATTCGACGATATTCGGGTGGCTGGACGGCAGGTATGCGGGAGATCGCGTCGATTACTATTACCGGTCCCTCCGGCCTTTCCCGCCGCTCGTCTTCGTCTCGCTCGGAGTTGCCGGGGATTACACCCGCGAGCCCGGGTCGTTTGTCCTCTGTCCCGATCCGCCGGAACTGATCGCCGGGAAGGAGGTCTCGAGGGTGATCGTCAGGAACCATGCCGACGACCCTTCGCTTGCCCCGCCCGGAAAGACGGTCTTCTCGCTCATGGTGGAAGCTGACTGGAGTTACTGGAGGCAGTTCACCTACCCGTCCGAAGAATATGCCAGGGAGAAGGAACGTGCAGGGAAGCAGGCGGTAGAAATGTTATCGAAGGTTTTCCCTGATATCGCCAGCCGGGTCGAGGTGATCGACGTCGCGACGCCGCTGACATTCTACCGGTATACAGGGAACTGGCAGGGGTCGTACCAGGGCTGGCTCTGGACGAGAGAGACCGCGAACCTCAAAATTCCCCAGGTGCTCCGCGGCCTGAAAAATTTCGCGATGGCCGGCCACTGGACCGCTCCCGGAGGCGGTCTCCCTGGTGCCGCGATCTCTGCGCGTAACGCCGTGAAGATCCTTTGTAAAATGGAAAAGAGGCCGTTCAGGACGACCAGGCTGTAGCGCTTTCTTCCAAAAATTTTCCGGCCGGTCCTTTACCTGAGTGCGCCCTCCATGCGGAGGAGTGCCTCCTTCATGTCGAGACCGGACGCAAACCCCTTCAGGCTCCCGTCGGCGGCTATCACCCGGTGACAGGGGATGACGAGCGGTGTCGGGTTCCTTCGCATCGCGTGACCGACCGCTCGCGGGGACGTGCCGACCCTGCGGGCAATCTCCCCGTAACTCGCCGTTGTCCCGTAGGGAATATCGCGGACTGCCTGGTACACCCGTGCGAATGTCGATTCTCCCCGCGTGATCGGGGAGTCAAGCCCCTTGAGATCAACAGGGTGCCCCCGGCAATATGCGGCAAGGAGCGGAGGGACTTCACCGAAAAGCTCGCAATCCGTGAACGAGACCCCGTGCACGAGGTCTTCGTCCCAGGTGACACGGACAGACCAGCGCCCGAGACGGCAGGCGCCTTCTTTTACTGACATTGCAGGAGTGATCTCATCCCTGCGGTAATCAGTCTGCGGATCGTGGCAGGCAGGTGAGCGGATCCGGAGGACATGATGCAGGAGACGGGGAGAAGGGAGGAAGCGCTGGGATCGGTGATGCATACGGCGTTCAACCCACCGGAAGTCTCCTATGGATGCCGTACTGGTTTTTCAGTGAGCGCGACGTTCGGGCGGAGGCGGACCGGGATCCCGGTATTTCCGGATACCTGGACAAGTCTTGGGACCGATCGCCTACATGAAGTCTGCGAGTCCGAGCTGCTGGTCTTTCTCTTCCCCGAACGTCGACCGGATCGCCATGTCGAGCACCTCGACCCGCTGCCTGGTGTACTCCGAGACCTTGTACCTGGTGCAGATATCCCGCGAGATCTCGAGGTACTTCTTGACCGAGCCTTCGTGCACGGTCGCGATGATATTCCCCCCGCACCGCGTGCATTTGCCCGCAAGGGTCATGCGCCGGTAGCTGTGGTTGCACTTCGTGCACCGGAACTTCTGCTTCGAGAATGCCGAAAGGTTCCCCATCAGGTCGCGGATGAAGTGGGTGTTCAGGACCCGCTCGGCAACATCGTCGGTGTCCACCGCCCGGATCATGACTGCGAGGGAGAGCTCGGCCTCGAGCTTCTCGAGCATCGTTTTCAAGCTGGTGTAACTCGATTCGAGAGGTCCTGCCGAGATATCCGAGGTGTCGTGGGTGAACGAGAACCCCTCGACCTGCGCCTGGGTCCCAAGCCTCCTCTCGACCCTGTCGATGAGCCGCTCCACCTCCCTGGGATGAACGTAGTTCAGCGACCCGAGGTACATCTCGAGCGGGTACGCGCTGCACACGTCGAGGTTATGGCTCTCCTTGTCGATCTCCGAAGGGTCTATCCTGCTCGTGAGCACGAGGGGGGCGTCCATCGAGCCTCCCCGGTTCTCCGGCAGGAACGAGCGGGAGAAGTTGAGGAGGCCGTCCAGGAGGAGCATGATGCAGTCCTCGTCGCCGTCGCACTGGCCGGTGAATATCCCGTTTGCCAGCACCGTGTGGTCCTCGGCGACGGTCAGGCAGAAGACCCGCTCGTCAAGGCAGGGCAGGACCTGGCGCTCCCTGATCCGGTCGGAGACGACCGAGCCTCCCTCGAGGACCGGGACGGGATCCCCCACCTTCAGCTCGACCGCCTGGATCTTTCTGAGGTAGCCTACGTCCCAGACGAGCATCGCGTGGTCCGGGGTGACCGTGATCTCCCTTCCGAGCCGGGTAGTGAAACGGATCATCTCCGCGGGGGCCCGGTGTATCGAGACCGAGGTGATCTTTCTTAAGTGGGGAATGCCGCCCGTGTCGATCGCCGACGTGTAGCAGCACTGGGCCGGGTCTGAATAATAGGTCCCGAGACGGTCGATCCCGGGTTTCGAGAGATCGAAGTTCTCTGCGACGAACTGCCCGATCGGGACGGTCTTCCAGGCCTTTCCGTCGTATACCTCGATCATTGTCGTCCCGTGGAAACAGTTCCTCCGTTTTGCTGCATGGAAGAACGGGTGTGCATACCCGACGTTCGCCTTCGAGAACCCGATCAGCCTGGCAAGGACCCCGGCACTGGTGTGAGGTGCAAGACCGATGAGGAGGTGCCCCACCAGGTCCAGTCTCTTCTCAACCCGGTAGTACGGCCGGCACCCGTAGCACTTCTCGAGGAGCTCGTCGATGAAAGCCGCGGTCTTTACGAGGTATTCGCCACATGGTTCCGAGACAAGGATGTCCTGGGGGCGGAGCTCGAGCACCTGGGAAGCCGATACGAGCGGCTCACCACTGACATCATGGGTATACCCGAGTCCGATCAGGCGCTCGATGGAGGTCCCGACCTCGTCCGGGCGGAAATGCGTGAGCGGGAGGTCTATCATGTCGTACCTGACCGTCCCGTCCTTGAAGACGAACAGGCCGTGGCGGGACCGGAGGATCCCCTTGTCGATCGTCTCCATCGCTTTCTCGTGCGAGATGAGCCCCTTCACCCCTTTCACGAGCTGGATGCCTGACTCCCTGAGGCCGAGCCTCTCGATCGCCTCCGCATACTCCTCCTTCACGTTGATCGTGCTCGTCTGGGCGCACACCGCCTGGACATGGCAGGAGGGGCAGGTCTTCTGGCCTTCCCTCCCGCACTTCGGGCACCGGTAGACCGGGACCGTGTGCCCTCCGCACGCACAGCGGTTCTTGTAGGTGGACGTTCCGCATGCAGGGCAGCGGCGGTGGCCCGCCTCGATCGTGATGATCCCCGTGTTCTGGTTCGCGACCGGTGCATGGATGCTCGCCTCCTGGAACGACCGCCGCGACCCTCCGGACTCGCCGAGCGGGAAGAGACCGTGGGGAGGGGGCTTCATCTCACGTGGGGCGGACTTTCCCGGCCTCCCCATGCGACCGCCGATCCGCGTCCCGGCTTTCGATCGTATCCTGAAGCCCGAGAGGTGCGAGACAAGCTCGAGGGGGTTCTGTTCAGGCGCATCGTCCCATACAGGCCGCATTTTGAGCTGGAGGTCAAGACCGAGGCAGGCGAGGAGGACGAGGTGCTGCCTGATGAGGATCCGGTCCCGGATGAGCTCGTGCGGGATAAGTGCCTCTTCGAGGATCCCCTTGATGATGAAGTCGTTCGGGAGGGAAAGATTGTCATCGCTGACGGTCCCCTTCTCCGAGATGAACGCGGCAAGCGTCCTTATCTGGAGACAGGTCAGGTCGTCCCAGAGGGAGGTGTATTCGGGGTGGAGGTACGCACCCTCGATCGAGGCCGCTATCGCTTCCATCTCGTTTGCAGGCGTGCCGTGTCCGCCCTCGAGCCTCCACCACTCCTCGCAGTACACCGGAGGTACGAGCACGTGGTTGTTCTCCATGAACTCCCCGAACGAGATGAGGATCTCGCCGACGTCGAGGATCTTCTCGATCTCAGGCATCAGGGCTTTTGCTTTCTCCTCATCGTCCACCCGGAGCACCGTCCCGTTCCGGAGCCGGACCGTCGGCCCCTGGATGGTATCCACCGGGACGATACCGGCGGCCTTCCCCGGACGCTCGATCTTCATCTGCGTCCCGACCGCAAGGAAGTTCCCGAGGATGCGCATCGTCGCCGGGTGGAGTCCGGCGGCGGCAAATCCCGTGTTCCGGGACCGCCCGTAACGCAGCCTGAACCCGCCCTTCCGCATCGGGTACGAGAATACCGGCCTCCCTCCGATCAGGTCCCTGAGGAACTTGTCCTTCGGGTGGACTCCCCCGTCATCCTCCTCGTCGGAAGGTTTCGTGGTGCCCTTGATCAGGTCGTCGAGCCACTCCCACCCGTCCATCTTCATCTTCCGGACGTTCTTCTGGACCTTCGGTGCCTTGAGCGCGAGACCTTCCGCCAGGACGAGTGCCATCCCTCCCCTGACCGAGTTCGTCTCGATCCGGTCCAGGTTCCGGTACCCGCTCACCTCCTCGGACTCGGTCCCCTCCCCGTCGATGCAGACCGGGCAGTTCCGGACGATGAGCCTGATCTCGGCATCGCTCGGGAGGTACTGGAGGTTCATGATGGTGTTGTACTGCCGGATCTCCTCGATGTATCGTTCGACCTCGTCGTCGCGCGGGATGTACCGCGAGAGACCGAGGGCCCGGCGCACGTAGTCCCCGACGAGGACCGAGAGCGCCTGTGCGGTCCCGCCCGCGCTCCTGATCGGCCCTGCATAGTAGATCTTCAGGTACTCGGTGCCGTCGTCGTTCCTGCCTTTCCCCACCTTCGCGATCCCTTCGGTCGGTGCCGCGACCACCCCCTCGGTAAGGAGTGCCATCGCGGTCCGGATCGCATGGTCGAGGACCTCGTGCTCGCTGGTCTCCCCGAACTTCCGCTGGACGAAGTCGTCGCCGATTTTGAGTGCCGCCTCCTCGCGCGACATCTCCTGCTCGAGTTCCCGGATACGTGCGGCGACTCCTTTTATCCCGAGGAGGGCCTCGACCCGGTCCGCAAGGTCGCT
>JAJRBP010000193.1 GCA_028679405.1 Methanoregulaceae archaeon
GCGAACCACTCGGTCGCCTGCTTCAGCTGGGCGACCGGGATGCCCGAGATCTTCGAGACGTTCTCGAGGCTATAGGCCGGCTTCATCACGACCTCCTTCAGCTTCTCGAAGTCCTTCGTCCGGTTCGCAATGAACTCCTTGTCTTCCCAGCCGTTCCTGATGATCTCCTGCATCATCCCGTTCAGGATCGCGACATCGCTTCCCGACCGAAACTGCATATAGAGGTCGGCCTGCTTACCGGTCGGGGTGAAACGCGGGTCGGCGTAGATGATCTTCGCGCCGTTTGCCTTAGCCTGCATTACTTTCCGCCCTATCAGCGGGTGCTGCTCGAAGGTGTTGCTTCCGAGGATGAAACAGCACTTTGACTGGGCGATGTCCAGGATCGAATTCGTCATCGCACCCGAGCCAAATGCAGCCGCAAGCCCTGCGACCGTCGACGCATGGCAGAGCCTTGCGCAGTGGTCGATGTGCCTCGTCTTCATCACGCCGCGGGCGAACTTCATCATCGCGTAGTTCTCTTCATTCGAGACTCTTGCAGATGCGAGACATGCCATCTCGTCAGGCTTGAAACTCTTGAACTTCTTTGCAATCAGCTCGTAGGCCTCGTCCCAGCTCGCTTCGACAAACTTGCCGTCCTTCTTGATGAGCGGCTTCGTCAGGCGATCTGGGCTGTTGACGAACTCGTGGGCATAGTTGCCCTTCGGGCAGAGCTTCCCCTCGTTCACCGGGGAACGGTGGTACGGCGCGACGCCGGCGACCTTCCCGTCCTTCACCACGAGGTTGAATGAGCATCCTGTCCCGCAATACGGGCAGGTTGTCTGTACATACTTGACGTCCATGGTAACCCTTCACGTCAACTTAAGAAAGTTGATTAACTAACCATAAGTGTACACACGAATAAATCTATCCAAATTTTCTCCGGTTAAGAAAAAAATATCCTGATGTCCGAAGTAATCTCTTTTAAACGAACCTGGAAATCCAGAATAGTCAATGATATCCGATTTCGTCTTACAAGGCAAGAATGGCATAAATTCCTTGCACGACTTTCTGCCCTGACCGCTAAAAAAGGCGGATATCACGTGCCCGAGGGATTCCGGAAATATAGAGGAGCGTTTTTTTCATACATAACACCAGTAGCTCAGAGCCGGGCGGAAACGCCCGGCAATACACCGTGCACTCAGGTCGACGTGCAGATCTGCCGCACCCTTAGTCTTTATCGGTGAGATCGTCATTCCCCCGTGTATCGATCTGCGCGGATCTTATACCCCCTGCTGCGCCGATATGCCACTCAGTCCTGCGAAGGAGGCCATGGAGAGTGCTGGCTTCCCGTGCAGTGAGCCGGGCACGGCCGAGGATCCGCCTGAGAAGGAGGATGGTGTTCTTTCGCTTGTGGGCCGGGTGCTCGATCTCGTCGAGGAAAAGGTCGAGGTGCCGGTAAAGGTGGTCCATCTCCTCGCGTGACGCGAGAAGGTAAGCCCCCTTCTGGAGGTATGCACACTCATAGCAGACGATCGCGACTGCATGGGAGATGTTCAGAATTGGATACGCAGCCGAGGTAGGGATTGTGCAGATGATGTCGCTTTCCGCGATCTCCTCATTCGAAAGCCCGAAATTCTCCCTGCCGAAGAGGAAGGAGATCGTTCCTTCAATATCCTCGATATGCGGACGGAGCTCCCTCGGCGTGAAATAAGGCATCCTGACCGACCGGCAGACCGACATGCTCACCTCCCCCGTGGTCGCGACGGAGAGAGAGCTTCGCGAGAGTACTTCCTTGAGGGAGCATCGCTCGGCGGATTCAAGCACATCCCGGGCGTGGGCAGCCCTTGCGATGGCATCGTCCCCGATCGGGCATGGATCGACCAGCACAAGTCGGGAAAAACCAAAGTTCTTCATCACCCGGGCGACCGCACCCACGTTCCCCTCATGCAGGGGCTCCACGAGAACGATCTCAATCCCGGGCATGCGACCTTTACTGGACGGCCCGGACCGTCGCCTTCAGGACCTCGATCCCTTTCTCGTAGACCGCGTTCCCGACCACGATCGTATCGGCATACCGTGCCATCTCGCCTGCCCGCTCAGGGGTGTCGATTCCGCCGCCGTAGTACAGGACCGACTGGCCGACAGCCTCAGACGCCGCTTTCACAACTGCCGGGTCGCCGTACATCCCGCTGTATTCGATGTACACAATTGGGAAGTGGAAGTAGTGGTCGGCAACCCGGGTATACGCCGAGACCTCTTCAGGACCAAGGTTACAGATTGCTCTGGTCACTTTTCCCACAGACGAGTCCGGGTTCAATACGATATAGGCCTCTGCCACGACCTTCTCCCAGTGGACCTGCTGGTTCTGTACCCACTCCCGGTGTTTGCCTACGATCCACCGTACATCTGTCGAGTTGAGCACACTCGGGACGAAGACGAGATCGACACCATCGAAGATGACCGCCTCGGGCCCTGCTGGTTCGACCACGAGGGGCAGGCCGTATGCCGAGACTTGTTTCAGGAGATCTCCAAGGTTCTCTTTTGTCACGTTCAATGTCCCCGAGAGCATCAGCGCGTCCGTACCGCTCGTGGCGACTTCGACCACCTCCTTCGGAGAAAGCCTGCGGTCCGGGTCGAGTTTCGTCACGTGGGCCCAGTTCTTCCATTTCATCTGCATGATCTCCAGGTCTCCTAGATCACAATGATCTCCTTCTCAAATCTCTTCCGGTAGCCGTTTATCCTGGCGAGCGGAATGCCTGTCGCTTCCGAGAGTTTTCCTGGATCTGCCGAGAGGAGACTCTTCGCATCGACCACTCCCGCCTGCCGCAGGAGGTGGAGGGCCGCCCGGTCCACTCCCCCTCTCGCGGAGAGCTCCTTCTCACCCTTCTCGATCCTCCCTTTCGTATACCGCTCTGGAACCGGCCTGTTCAGTTTCGTGCAGATCGAACCGACATGCCTGTATACCGTATCGAGACTGATCCCGGTCTTCCCTGCCAGTTCATAAGGGTGCATACGGCAGAACTGCTCCGGGCTCTCGATCCCCGCATCCTGGTACCGTTTCAGGCTTGCGGCCGGAATTCCCATCTCCCTGAGTTCCCGCTCGTACACGAGCTTCCGGGCCTCCCGCTGGAGGGTCGTTGCTTCATCCTCCCCAAGTCCGGCTTCACGGAGTACCTCGGGGCGTGCGCCGCCAAGACCGGTGATATCCTCGATCCCGGCCTGGTGCAGTTTCCTGACGAGGGCGCCCGGACTCCGCCCCCGACGCGGTGTGATGTGGGAGCGCACAAATTTCCGGCAGTCGGACCTCTTCCGAAGACGTATGAGCACTTCGGCGGCTTCCCCGATAAATCTCCTCGCTTCCTCGACCGGTCGGCCAATCGCACCCGATATCACCTCTGGATCACTTTTCGCAACCTCATATACCGTGTACATATGGTGGCGGTTGAGGCCGGCATGGATCTCATCGGTCATCGAGGGCATCAGGTCGAGAGTCTCCCGATGGGAAGTAATATGGTGGCAGAGCGGACAGCCGATCTCCCATGGCCGGGATCCTTTCCGCACTAGACGGACGTGGTGGAGATGATGAGTGTTGCACACATCATCCGTCCGGAGAGCAAAGCCCCAGATCGCCATCGGGAGCCCGATATTGAAACTGCACTCGGGGTATCTGCTGCACCCGATGAACTGGCTCTGGTTCCTCATGTGTCGTATCCGGAGGTCCCCGCCACAGGCCGGGCACGGGCCGATCGTGAGCTCTTCAGCGGTCTGCTCCATGATCTCGGCCCCGATCTCATTCTCATGCTGCTCGAGCTGGTCGAAGACCCGGTGGAGCATCGACCTCGATTCGGTGACCACGTCGTTGCCGGTCCTCTTCTCCTCCTTGATCTGCTGCATGTGCTGCTCGAGCGTCTGGGTCATGTCAGGCTTCGTGATGGTGTCGGCGTGGTTCTCGAGCGATTCGATGACCGCCCTCCCTACAAGGGTCGGCCGGAGAGGGTTACCTTCCACATATTTTCGCGAGATAAGTTTCCCGATTACCTCATGCCTCGTGCTCTTTGTCCCGAGGCCCAGCTCCTCCATCTGCTGGATCAGCTTGCTCTGGGAGTACCGGGGCGGGGGCTGGGTCTCCTTCTCCTCGAGCAGGACTTCATGAATGGGAAGCACCTCCCCGGTAGTGACATCGGGCAGGATGATGTCCTTTGCTTCACTGTACGGGTAAACGGTCCTCCAGCCAGGCTCTACGAGCCGGCCGCCGGTTGCAGTATACGGCTCGCTCCCTGCTTCGAGGTTTACCTTCGAGGTGAGCCACTTTGCATCTGGCGAGAGCGTGGCGAGAAAACGCCTGACCACGAGCTCGTAGATCTTCCACTGGTCTTTCCCGAGCGCTTCACGCGAAGCTGCGCCGGTCGGGTGGATCGGGGGGTGATCGGTACTCGATTTCTTTCCCCTGGTCGGAACCGCCCTCCTGTTTGCGATGACCCAGTCAACGTCCTGTGAGAACTCGGTCGGATGGATCGTCCGGAGGATCCCCGCGAGGTCGAGGGTCTTAGGGTAAATGGTATTGTCCGTCCTCGGGTACGAGATGAACCCGTTCATGTAGAGGTCCTCGGCAACCCGCATCGAGTTGGCCGCAGAGAAACCCAGTCTCGCAGCAGCGACGATGAGTCCGGTCGTATCGAAGGGCGGGGGCGCCCGGTCCATCCGGGTGCCTTCCTTGACATCGGTGACGGTTAGGGGAGGTTGCGTCCGGTCCCGTGCCAGTTCGGCGGTCGTCTGATCGGTGAACCTTGCCGTCGTATGCCTTGCCTCAAACTCCTGTCCCTTCTTCCCGGTCGAGACCGAGAGCTGCCAGTACCGTTCAGGTACGAACTCCTCGATCTCCCTCTCCCGATCGACGATCATGGTAAGGGTCGGACTCTGGACTCTCCCGACCGACAGGATATTCTTCGTCCCCCGTTTCGCCGCGAGGCTGATGAACCTCGTGAGGGAAGCTCCCCACATCAGGTCGATCACCTGCCTGGCCTCGCCGGCCGCGGCAAGTGCGAAATCGATGCCGGTGGTGCTCGAAAATGCATGCCTGATCTCTTCGGGTGTGATCGCACTGAACCTCGCCCGGTCGACATTGACATCACGGTTCACCTGGCGGACGAGTTCGTACGCCTCCTTCCCTATAAGCTCCCCTTCCGTATCGAAATCGGTCGCGATCGTCACGCGATCGGCCTTCCTCGCGAGTTTCTGTACAAGGGCTACGATCTTCTTCTCAGTCGGTATCTTGATCGTCCTTGCGTCGATCAGGCTCCTCGGTGTCTTTTCGGTGCTCCTCCAGTTTGTATAACCCGGCTCGAAATCGACCTCTACCACATGTCCGCGGAGTCCTATCACTGCGCAGTCGTCGAAATGATAGGTCGCGATACCGCCGTCCCTGCTCACGGCCACTTTCCCGGCGCCTGCGAGGATCCCCGCGATACGTTGTGCCGAGATGTTCTTCTCGGCGATAATAAGGTGCACAGCTGATCACACCTCTCCTTCCGGAAGTGCGGCGGCAAGCGCTCTCTGGAGCTCTGCCGGGTCGACCCGACCCCTTGTCTTCCGCATCACCTGGCCCACGAGGAAATTGAAAGCCTCTTTCTTCCCGGACCGGTAATCTTCGACCGCTTTGGGTTGCTCGGCGATGACATCCCTGATCGCGGTGATAAGTGGGTTCTGATCATCGGGAATTTCTTTTTCGCCTGTACCCGATGACCCCGCTCTTACCACCCGGAGATTCAGCCGCTCAACTATCGTCGCCGGAGCTTCCTGCGGTCTTTTCTCTTTCACGGCATCGAGCATCTCACGGAGGACTTCTATCCCGCTTTTGTCAGTTATCGTTTTGTCGCGGAGCATTGCCAGGAGTTCGATAAAATGCACCGGGAGGACAGCCCCGATTCCCATGTCCCTGTAGTTCAGCTCACCAAGGAGCGTATCTGCAGTCCACGTCGCAGCGATGATCGGGTCGGCACCCGCGACCTTCTCGTAGAACTCGGCGAGGCGGAGGTCGCCCGTAAGCGTCCGGGCATGACCGGGCGAACAGCCGTATTGTGCCATGAACCGGGCCCTCCTTGCATCCGGGAGTTCGGGCAGGACGATCCCGTCGACCCATGAGCGGACCCGGACAGGCCTGAGGTCAGGCTCCGGGAAGTACCGGTAATCATGCTCCTGCTCCTTGCTCCTTGACGAGGTGGTCACTCCACGCGCCTCGACGAAATGCCTGGTCTCCCTGCCTACCGTCTGCCCCCGGCGAAGGAGGCCCTTCTGACGGGTTATCTCGAAGGTAAGCGCTTTCTCGACGCCCTTATACGACGAGATGTTCTTGATCTCCACTCGTTCACTGCCGAGGAGCGAGATGTTCGCATCGACACGGAGGGAACCCTCCTTCTCACTGTCAAACACCCCGAGGTACTCGAGGGTCGCCCTGAGCTTGTTAAGGAAACGCCGCGCCTCTTTCGGAGAGCGGAGATCCGGCTCAGTGACAATCTCAATAAGAGGGATGCCCGCGCGGTTGTAGTCGACCAGTGAGTATCTCGGGCGGTCCGATCCTCCTACGTGGACAAGCCGTCCAGGGTCCTCCTCCAGGTGGATCCTCGTGATCCTGACCTCTTTCTCCCCTTCGTCCCCTTCGGTGGTAAGCGTCCCGCCGGATGCGAGCGGCTTGTCGTACTGGGTTATCTGGTACGCTTTGTTCAGGTCAGGGTAGAAGTAGTTCTTCCGCGAGAACTCGGACTCCTCCAGCACCTCGCAGTCGAGCGCCTTTGCAACACGGAGCGCGAACTCGACCGCCCTTTTGTTCAGGCGGGGCATCGACCCGGGCAGGCCGAGGCAGACGGGGCATACGTGAGTATTCGGTTCATCCTCGCGGTAATCGGTAGAACATCCGCAGAAGAGCTTGCTCGCAGTCGCGAGCTGGCAATGGATCTCGAGACCGATGATGACTACATCGGGGATGCTTCGCGCACTCCCCTGGGTACCGGCCGCCGGTACCGGCCCGCACGAGGTCACGCCGCCACCTGCTCGTATACATATGCAGTATCGACCACCCTCTCGTCCTCGAAATGCCGGCCGGTAATCTGGAGTCCCACCGGCATACCGCGGACCGTCCCGCAGGGAACAGAGATGGCAGGAACCCCGGCGAGGTTTGCAGGGACCGTGAGGATGTCTGAGAGATACATCGAGAGCGGGTCGCTCTTCTCCGAAAACCTGAACGCGATCGTCGGCATCGTGGGGCCCGCAAGAACATCGACATCGGCAAAAAGACGGGCAAAATCAGCCCGGACGTTTGCACGAGCGGCCTGGGCTTTGGCATAGTACCGGCCATAATACCCCGATGACAGCGCAAAAGTGCCAAGCAGGATCCTCCGCCGTACCTCGGGTCCGAACCCGTCCTTCCTCCGTTCCTGGAATGCATCGTGCCAGCTACTGCGCACATCGCAGGGTGGTCCGTAGCGGACGCCATCAAAGCGGGCAAGGTTTGAGCTTGCCTCGCTCATGCAGGTGACATAGTACGCGGCGAGGGCGTAGGCCATGCTCGGCATCGTGCACGTGATGATCTCAGCACCGCATTCTTCAAGTCGTTCGATCGCCTTCCAGACGAGTGCAGCCACCGCGGGGTCAACGCCGGACCCGAAGAACTCCTCCGGAACACCTACCCTGAGTCCGCGGATCTCCTGTTGCGGTGTATGCAGGTAAGCCCTGTCAGCCGCAGTCGAATCCCTGGCGTCGTATCCGCTGATCGCCTCCATGAGAAGGGATACGTCTGCTACCGTCCGGCCCATCGGTCCGATCTGCTCGAGGGAATTGGCATAAGCCACGAGGCCATACCGCGAGACCCGTCCATACGTTGGTTTCAGGCCGACAATCCCGCAGAAAGCAGCCGGGCAACGGATGGAACCCCCGGTATCGGTCCCGAGCGCCATCCTTACCATGCCAGAAGCGATCGCGGCTGCGCTCCCCCCGGACGAGCCGCCCGGGACTCTTCCCTCGTCATGCGGGTTCCTGGTCGGACCGTATGCGCTGTTCTCGGTGGTGGTGCCCATCCCGAACTCGTCCATGTTCGTCTTCCCTACGACTGCGGCTCCTTCGGCGATGAGCCGATCGACCACGAAGGCATCATAGGGAGGTATGTACCCTTCCAGGATACGCGATCCGCATGTAGTGGGTATTCCTCTCGTAGAGATGTTGTCCTTGACTGCAACAGGTATGCCCGAGAGTCTTCCCTCCCCCGTGGGAGCCTCGTCCCGTTTCCACAGAAAAGCACCGAAACGGTCTTCCTCGTCGAACCTGATTCTACGGGCTGGCATCACATCACCCTCGGTGCCCGGAAGAACCCGTCCTCGGTCTCCCTGGCGTTCGAGAGAACCTCCCCCTGTGCAAGCGACGGAGTGACCTTGTCCTCCCGGAAGATATTGGCAGTCCCTTCATTCTCGGGCCCGGTCCTGCATACCTGGTCCAGGATCTCGAAGTACTCGAGAATCGGATTGATCTGGGTCGTGAACTTCTCAAGTTCTTCCTTTGAGATCCCAATGTCCGCGAGTACCGCGATGTGCTCTACGTCCTTTTCACCAATCATCGTTCCGCCAGCTGATCTATGTACGGTTGCACCGACCTTTTATAACCGTTGTGACGAGCGATCGCACGCATCGCCTTCCAGATACCGGTTCCATACTGCATCGCCTTCTTCTCCTTCCAGGCGATTTCAGCAGGGATATACCGTTCTGCAACGAGCCTGAGGGGTCGCTTTCTCACCCCGCCGGTGACCTTCTCGAATGCAGGGATCTCACTGGCAGCGCGCACGACACGGGTATCCAGGTACGGGAGGGAAAAGTACGCGCCGTGGAAGGCTGCTACGGACTGATCCCTTTCGATCTGCTTCGAGAGACACGTAAGGCCTGCCTCCAGATCGCCCGGAAGGTCGCTGCTTGCGAGATACCGGGCGTATCCCCCGAAGAGTTCGTCTGCTCCCTGTCCCGAGAGTATACGCCGGTAGCCGAGTTCTTTTGCCCTTGAGCTTATCCAGAACTGTCCGACCGCGATCGATGCATGCAAGGCGTTCGGTTCCTGGAGTACCTTTACTACCTCGCGGAGTGCCGTTTCGACCATGCCTTCAGTAATGACCACGTAATCGCATGCGATACCCATCAGGTCGGCGGCATACCGTGCCTGGGCGAGATCGTGCGAGCCTTCAAATCCCACGGAAATACAGGGGAGATCCGCTATCCTCGCGATGAGAGCCGAGTCGATCCCGCCTGAAAGGGCGCAGACGCCTTCGCTGCAGCGCAGCTCTACCGACCGAACGATCGCTTCGTCAAGCCCGGCTGGATCAGGTGAAGGTACTATCGGTGCTTCCGTCCCATCGCTGCACCGGACAGTACCCGGCGGACACGGTCCAGGCATGACCCCGTAACAGTCACGCGCGATGCACCCGTCCCATTCGACAAGGAATTCCCCGCCGAAATTCCTGACAATATGAGGCTCTCTTTTGACAATTGCAAAGACCTCCTCCGGGGAGAGTCGTCTTCCCCCGATCTCGATCCAGCCCGACAACGAGAATTCCATCTCCCGGTACATGGCACTTCCTTCGAGATGATACCTCCCCGGGAGTGAGATCGACACCTGGATGACATGCTTATTAAACCGTCGGAGGTAAAGTAATCGATAGGAAACCGGCCGATATCCTGAATCAGGCATCAGGGATGGGACACAATTATGTTCCCCGATTTGAAAGGACCAGTCACAGGCAGTCCTGAAAGGTGGATTGTCATCGCCGTCGTCGTCGTACTGGTTGCCGGGATGCTTCTCTCCTCGATCGCGGTTCAGGTCCGGGACAGGAGCATGCGGGAAGATCTTCTCATCACCACGCGTCTTTCAGCCGCAGGTGTGCCTTTAGGGAATATTGAAAACCTGACCGCAACTGAGAATGACCTCCGGTCTCCTGAATACGGTGCATTGAAGACACTCATGGTCGACCTCCATTCATCGGACCCGCATACGCGGTTTGTCTACCTGATGGGCAGGAACCCGGAGGGCGAAGTCTTCTTTTTTATCGATTCTGAGCTTCCGGATTCCAAGGATTATTCCCCCCCGGGCCAGGTATACAGCGAGGCGACGGAGTCCACCCATCTGGTTTTCACATCGGGGTTGGAATCGACCATCGGACCGGTAACCGATCGCTGGGGCACATGGGTAAGCGGGCTGGTCCCACTCAGGGATTCGGGGACGGGGGAGATCATCGCTGTGCTCGGTATGGACGTGGATGCAGGGGACTGGAACAGCCAGCTGGCGGCGGC
>JAJRBP010000192.1 GCA_028679405.1 Methanoregulaceae archaeon
GATCCAGGAAGATCTTTCGGCATCGGGGATCGCAATCGGGTTCATCGAGCCGTTCTGCATCCTTGAAGGAAGCCAGAATGCAGAGATCGATCTCTTTGCGAAAAAATTCGGCCGTCCGCAGTTCGTCATCAGGATGAAAGGAGGGTTGATAGCCGCGGCTCAGGTGGTCAGGGACACTCCCTGCGGGTCCGCGACGTCCGTTGGGAGGAGGCTCGTTGGAATGAATGTCGATAATCCAGCCGATCTCGCACGAAAGTGTTATGACGAGCACCACAACGAGGACGCGGAGAATTACTGCCTGGCCGAGATGGACCCGCTCTGCCCGCTCATGCAGGAGGCGGCGGATCTCCTCAAGGACGCGGTATTTGAGGCGGTCGGTCTCCCTACGACGAAGGAGGTGATGTTCTCCCTGGCATCGTCACCGGGTGGGATCTCCCGGGACCGGCTCCGGGACCTTGTCGTCGACGCCGGGTGCCGCTGGGAAGGCCGCGCGGTCGGTTGCACCACGAGGCGGGCATTCGACCTGTACTGTGCAGAAATGGTCAGGGACGGAACCCTGGAGGAAGATGCTTCGGGGAGGCTCACTACGGGAAAAAACGCCCGGTACCAGGATGATCACGAGAGATCCCAGCGCTCGAACGCAAATCCCCCGATAAAATAGTCTTCGAAACGCGGTTCGCTCTCCAGGCTGACATGTTCGACCAGGGACCTGATCGATTCTGCGTTCATCCTGGCCTGAGCCGATGCCAGGACCATCACTGCTCCCTCGATCGCGGTATTTCCCGCGGCAGATATGCTATTGTCCGGCAGATCGGGGATCAGCCCGATCTCCTTCGCACTTGCCTGGTCGAGCGACGCCCCGAAGGCGCCGGCAAGGTACAGCCGGCTGATATCTTCCGGGCACGCACCGTACCGGTCGAGGATTACCCTTGTTCCGGCCGATACTGCGGCTTTCGCGAGCTTGATTGCATCGATGTCCTCCCCGTCGAGAAATACCGGTTTCTCCCCGGGCGAGATCACGAACCGGCCGCCAGGCCCGGTAAAATGACCTGAACTCCCGATTATCCCTGATCTCCTCATCAGGGCGACGGCATCGATGATGCCCGAGCCGCAGATCCCCGACGGGACCTGTCCGTCGATTGTCTCGTACCCTACCTCTTCGTCCCCGGAAGGGTAAACCGACCTGACAGCCCCGGGGATAGCCCCCGTCCCGCATTTTACCCCCGACCCCTCGAATGCGGGACCCGAGGCGCACGATGCCACGAGGATCCGCCTGCAGTTCCCGAACGCAATCTCCGTATTCGTCCCTATATCAACGAGCATCGCGAGCTCTTCGCCCTCTGCAATACCAGTCGCAAGGATACCTGCCAGGGTGTCGGAACCCACGAAGTGACCGAGGAGTGGTGGGGCATACACCCCGCCACCGGGATTCATCGCGATCCCGAGACTCGCGGGAGTCGCCTGGATCTCATCTCCGGACTGGGGGACGAAAGGCGATCTCGCAAGGCTCCCGACCGGATGCCCGGCAAAAAGCTCCCGCATGGCACTATTCCCGACCACGACGATCTCGTACACCTGGCCGGCGGGGACAGGCCCTTCCTGGATCATCCGGTTCACCCTGTCCAATAGGACCCTGGTGAGCCTCTCGCGCCCGGCCGGATCATCCGCGTATCCGAGCCGGTCGATCACGTTGTCCCCGAACGCGACCTGAGGGTTGAGTGCCGACGAGGAGACCGAGAGGCCG
Source organism: Methanoregulaceae archaeon (assembly GCA_028679405.1). Classification (GTDB taxonomy): domain Archaea; phylum Halobacteriota; class Methanomicrobia; order Methanomicrobiales; family Methanospirillaceae; genus JAJRBP01. Next base: position 1,745 of record JAJRBP010000192.1, read on the forward strand.
CAGGCCGGGTCTTCCAGGTCCATCCAGCGGGCGACGAGGGTGGTGGTGCCGATATCGATCGCGATACCATAGATACCACCATGGTATTCTCCGATAATCCGGCCGTGGCTCTCGACAACCAGTCCGTAACCGGAGTCCTTCTTCCTTGTGAGGGGGTCGGCCGGATACCCCCGCATCATCCCGTGGTCCAGGATTCGGAACCCCGGTCCCTGCAGTTCCACTATCAGGTCGTATTCGTCAGAAATAACGACCGCCTGGCAGGCGAGCCTGGACCCGTGTCCGATACCCCGGTCTGTTTCCACCTGCGTCATCGGGGAAAGTCCTTCACCCTCCCGGACCCGCACGAGACACGACCCGCACTCTCCGAGTCCTCCGCACCTGGCGGAGACGACCACCCCGAGACGCCTCAGGTGGGAGAGAACCGTCTCACCGGACTCGAGCCGCCCCCTTTTTTCATCCGGATAGACAATTATCTCAGCCACGTGCCAGAAACACACCCACTCACCAGGATCCGCCTGCAGTGCCGGTGTGCAATCCTCCGCAGGTATATTATCCCGCCATTCCTACGTGAACCTGATGATCACGATCGCCGTCAGCGGCAAGGGCGGGGTGGGGAAGACCACTATTGCCGCAGGTCTTGCAAGGGCCCTCGCCCGATCCGGCCGCCAGGTGATCGCGCTCGATATGGACCCGTCCCCAAACCTTCATCTCTCGCTCGGGTGTGGAAAATCCCTGGATCCGGAGAAACTCGTCCCGCTCACCGGGAGGGAAGACCTCATCCTCGAGAGGACCGGTGCGGCTCCCGGAGCCCCCGGCTCGGTCTTCAGGATCAACCCGGTCGTATCTGATATCCCGGAAAAGTTCGGGATCCGCTGCCTGGACAATGTCCTCCTGCTCGTGCTCGGGACGATCCGGACCGGCGGAGGCGGGTGTTTCTGCCCGGCAAACGCGTTTGCGAAGCGCCTGGTCGACTCCCTGCGCCGGAGCACCGATGTCCTCGTCATGGACATGGAGGCCGGGGTCGAGCACCTCGGCCGCGGGACGACAAAGGGTGCGGAGATCCTCCTGGTCGTGGTCGAGCCGGGCAGGAAATCTTTCGAGACCGCGAGGCAGATCGCGAAACTCGCAAGGGATCTCGGGATCCCGAGGGTATTCGGCGTGCTGAACAAGGTGAAGGGGGAACCGGCCCCGGATCTCATCCGGGAGCTCGGAGAAGCGGGGATTACCCCGGTATTCGCGCTTCCCTACGACGAGGTGGTAGCGGAGGCCGACAGGGAGGGGGTCGCGGTCTCCGATCTCCCTGGCGGCGGGATCTTCGCGCAACGGATGTCAGAGCTCGCACGGGTGATCCAGGAACGGTCAGGATAGGTTGAACAGAAACAGCCCGGTTGTCCGGGTTCAATCCCGGTGTCGGAAAAGAGGGGACAATTTCATATCCTGGCCGTGTGAAAGCCGA
>JAJRBP010000097.1 GCA_028679405.1 Methanoregulaceae archaeon
CCAGATAATCCCGGAATCCTGGAGAGTCCGATAATATGTGGATGTCAATATAAGGCGGGAAAGTCAGGGGCAGGATATGAGTGCCCGGTAGATCTCTTCCAGCGGAGCAGTGGTCTTGAGGGATGTCCCCGAATAATGGGTCCTCCCTGCCTCGAATCCGTACTCCTGCAGCCGTGCGATCAGGTCGGCAATACGCGGAGGGGAAACCCGGAGGACCTTTGCAAGCCGGTGATAATCGTAGTGGCTGGACGTCGGGAGCTCGGCCCTGCAGGTATCGATGATCCCCACGAGCTCTTCTCTCGTGCCCAGGGTCCGCTCCCCCATCGCCACTTTCATCGCATCCAGGACTTCGGAATCCTGGATCCCGCCAAGCCAGAGCGGCCCGACCGGGGCCAGGAGAGCACCGCACGCCGGGCAGCTCCCGCACCCGGGGACAACTCCGGGCTCTTCCCTCCGGTAGAAACAACCGGAACACTGGAGGATGTATCCGATATGCCCGAGGCTCCGGTCCGCCTGTTTCGCCCCGCGGTTGAGGCGCAGGTGAAGCCTCACAAAATGCTCCCTGGAAAACGAGAAGAGCGGCACGATACCGATATCGTACCTTGCCGCCTCCCTGACGATGAACCCGAGGAGGATGCGGAGGCCTACCTCTGCATGGTACTCGGTGTTCCGGGGGAGGGCGGAGTAACGGCGTATTCCTGCCCTGAGATGAGCCCCGCAGAGTGGCGCCGTATCGGTCGCCGTTACCATCAGGAAACGCCCGGTCCCCCGGATCGCCGAGTCGATAAAGGGTGCCGGAGACCCGAACGGGTCGAGGTCGACCGCATCGAACCTTCTTGCCGAGAGGAGGACGTTCACGTCCTCCCTGGTCGTTTCCACCTGCACCCCTGCCCTCTCCGCATTCAGCCTGATGAGATCGGCGGCCTCCCCGGAGCGGTCGTTTATCGTGACCCTGATCCCGCACTCGCGTGATGCCCGCAGTCCGCGGATACCGGAGGCGCCCATCGCATCGAGGTAATCGGAGGGAGTCAGGACCGAAAGAACGAGGACGGTCGCATCCCGGTTGAGTTCCATGCGCGGGTTATAGAAAACGGGGGCTGTGCCCGGCGGGAACTGATCGAGCGGGTCCTGCACAGGGATAAAAAAAGGCGTTTCTCCCTCCTTTCCCTCGATCAACTCCATGTACGGGAATATTTTTCGTTCGTTAACCTTATACATTCTCTTTTCCCATGGGTATAGGCAGGGCGTGTGGCCTAGTCAGGACAGGGCGTCAGCCTCCTAAGCTGAATGTCGGGGGTTCAAATCCCCCCACGCCCGTGACGCTTTTCTGGGGATTTCCTGCACCCATTAAATACACGCGGGTAAAATCTTTCTGATATGCGGCTTTCCGGCTTTCCCGGACTCATGCGACCGGTGAATGCTCTCGTCGCCGGCCTTTCAGGGGCCCTCGGGTACCTGGTAGCGACCGGAACGATAATACCCGGGGTCGCGTGGATCATCCTTACGGTCATCCTCGTCACCGGGGCCGGAAATGCACTCAACGACTATTGCGATGCCGGAATCGACAGAATAAACCGGCCTGATCGTCCTATCCCTTCCGGCAGGGTACAAAAGCATCAGGCGCTGGTCTTTGCAGCTCTCCTGTTCATCGCGGGAATCTGCACGAGTCTCCTGACGAATCTTTTCTGTGTTTTGATCGCCGTTTTCAATTCGATACTGCTGATCGCGTATGCCGTACGCCTCAAGTCAACTCCGGGGATCGGGAACGTAGCGGTCGCATACCTCTCGGGGAGTATATTCCTGTTCGGGGGGGCGCTTGCAGGCCTGCCCGGGCTTGAGATGAACCTCCCCCTTTTCCTTATCACGTTCCTCGCGACTCTCGCCCGCGAGCTCCTGAAGGATGCGGAAGATGTCGAAGGGGATTCTGCGAGCGGGGCACGGACTCTTCCGATCCTTGCGGGAGTAAAACCTGTTTCTTACCTTGCATCAGTCTGCGGATGTGTCGCCGTCCTGGCAAGCATCATCCCGTTCGGACGTTTCGGGTTGTGGTACCTCCTCGCGATTGCACCGGTTGATGCCCTCATCATGTATGCCTGCATGCGGAGCGTATCCTGCAGGGATCCGGAATGTGTCAGGAAATCGGGGTCGACTTCGCTCCTGAAAACAGGGATGTTTGCAGCACTCGCGGTATTTTGCGGCGCAGCCGTCCTCCTGCAATGAAATTCCGGGGAAACCTCTGGTTCACCGCAGCCGGGGTAACCTGAGAAATCAAAATATGTCCGGTTATTCCTGATTCACCGCCGTTATTCGCCTGATACGGAACGTTCCTTCTCCCTGTCTTTCGTGATCAGCGAGACAGGGACGGAAGACCGGTCGAGACCAAGGAGGGCGACGCTGAAAACCTCGTCCCAGTCGACAATCGTCTCCACGCATCCTTCTTTCAGGTTCACCACCCCCATGGCCACGAGGCCGAGTTTGTCTGCCATCTCGAGTCCTTCCTTCACCTCGGTAAGGCAGCCCACACCGATGATCGCCTTCGGGCGGTATTGTTTAACCATCCTCTTGATGAACGAGGAACCCGGTACGATGAACCACCGGTACCCGAGGCTCTCGAAGACCTCCCTGATGCGCCCTATCTCACAGTTGCCGCACGACCGGCACTTGAGCCCTTCGGGGGTGAGAAATGCCGGACATTTTGCAGACCTGAGACACTGGGGTAAGAAAATTGCACGATCGCTCACCGGGACAGCCTCGAATGCCTTGGTATTCATGATGTTGTGGATCTGGATAAAGAAGGTAAGCACTTCCCGGTCTTCGAGGCCGAAGAGCCGGAAGAGCGCCTTCGAGAGCCCTTCGAGGGCAACGAGGCCTGCAGTCAGGAACCCCGGGACGACAGGCTTTCCCTTCCTGATGGAGTAGAGGGACAGGGATACCAGCAGGAATGCACTAAGGAGCAGGCCGCTGATGATAACGATGGCTGCAAGTCCGACAAAGAATACAATCTGGTTCAGCCAGAGCGCGAGATCGAATGCCATTTGTCCGTTGTGTGATTGTTTCCTTTCCGGATTATCCTTCCGACGAAAGGAACGAGAGGATGTTCTCAGGCCGGACGATTCCCTCTTCAGTAATGAGGGCGGTGACCATGGAGAGGGGTGTCGCGTCGAACCCGAGGTTGATCACCGGCACCCCTTCGGGGAGGGTCACCCGGTCCCCGAAACATGCAATTTCGTCCCTGTGTCGTTCCTCGATCAGGACGTCCGCCTCGTTCCGGATGGGATCGAACGATGACCTTGGTGCTGCGACGTAGAACGGTACCCCGTGGTACCTGGCCGAGACCGCGTGCATGTAGGTCCCTACCTTGTTGAAGACCGCATCGCGGGTGATGCGATCGGCCCCCACAATCACGCAATCGATCCTCCCTGTACGCATCAGGAACGAAGCGGTGGAATCCGTGATAACGGTCACGTCGATACCATCCCGGGCAAGTTCCCACGCGGTGAGACGGGCACCCTGGAGGAGCGGTCTGGTCTCACACGCGATTACCTTCACGTGCTTCCCATCCTGTACCGCACTCCTGATCACTCCGAGCGCCGTCCCCCATTCACGGCAGGCGAGCGCTCCCGCATTGCAATGGGTGAGAACCGTGCAGGAATCCGGGAGGAGACCGGCACCATGTTTCGAGAGTGCCCTGCAGGTTGCTGCATCCTCACGGGCGATCGCTTCAGCTTCGGCCAGTGCCAGGGTGACGGCCTCCTCCGGTGAGCTTGAGTCTTCCAGTTTCCTGAGGACACGGTCCACCCCCCAGGAAAGGTTGACTGCGGTCGGTCTTGCATTGCGGACGGTATCCGCCTGTTTCCGGACCGACTCCATGAACATCCCCGGCGGTTCGCACGACGCTGCCATCGCAGCAAGGACCACACCATATCCCCCTGCGATTCCAAGCGCGGGTGCCCCCCGCACTTCGAGGCGACGGATCGCGGTGATGAGCCTTCCCACCTCCCTTGTGCGTTCGATCCTGAACGATCCGGGAAGAAGCGTCTGGTCGATGAAACAGACGGTTCCTGTCGGCTTGTCCCAAAAAATGGTAAGGAGCGGTTCCATCAGGCCTTCAGGTCCTTGTCGCGTCGATGAACGCCTTCATTGCCGCTGCCCCTGCAAGAGAGACGCAGTCCGGGATATCACGCGGCGATACGGCCGTCCCCGCGATGTATATGCCCGGTTTTATCGTCTCCACGATCCGGACCGCATCATTCTCCGACTTCAGGAACCCGGAATCTTCCACGGGAATTCCAAGTTCCTTCGCGATCGCCGCCGTGCTCACATTCGGGCGAAGCCCGACCGAGAGGATCACAAGATCAGGGAAGAGGACGACCATCTCGGAGTTCTCGGTATTCTCGACCCTGATCTCCATACCGTTCCCGGTTTCGAGGATCTCGGCTGGCATTCCCCTGATAAACCGGATCCCCGCATCTATCGCCCGCTGGTAATACTCTTCGTATCCCTTCCCGTACGCCCTGATATCCATGTAGCAGATGGTGACCTCGGTGTCAGGGTATTTTTCCCTGATCAACATCGCGTTCTTGAGCGCCGCCATGCAGCAGACCGTCGAGCACCCGGTACACCCGAGGGCGGTATCGCGTGACCCGACGCACTGGATGAACACCACGTGACGCGGCGTCCCGCCGTCAGAGAGACGCTTCACCCGGCCGCCTGTCGGCCCGCTCGCGTTCATCATCCGTTCGAACTCGAGGCTCGTGACGACGTCCGGGAGGTCCAGGTGGCGGAACTGGGGCTTTTGCGAAGGGTCGAAGACCGAATACCCAGACGCGAGAATGATGCCTGCAGCCCGGATATCGAACTGCTTCTCCTCGTCCTCCTTCTTTATCGCTTCAGGTCCGCAGGCGTCGTAGCAGAGACCGCACTCGATGCAGTGATCAGGGTCCTTGATGACGAGATCGGGGATGACCTGCTGGTGGGGCTTGTAGATCGCCTTCCTCACACCCACTCCAGCATCGAACCGGTTGTACACCTCGACAGGGCAGATCTCCACACAGTCGCCGCAGCCGTTGCAGAGCTCCTCGTCAATGAACCGCGGGTGCTTCAGGCAGGTCACGGTGAAGTTGCCGGCATCCCCGGTGACATGGGTTACCTCGGTGCAGGTATGGATGGCGATGAGGGGGTGGACCGCAACCTCAGCCATCTTCGGGGAGAGGATACACATCGAGCAGTCGTTTGTCGGGAAGGTCTTGTCGAGTTGCGCCATGTGCCCACCGATGGATGGTTCGCGTTCGATCAGGTGTACCTTCACCCCGTGGTTCGCGAGGTCCAGGGCAGCCTGGATGCCGGTCACCCCGGCCCCGATGATCACCACGTCACCCATGCAAGTACCCCTTCGCAAGTTCGATATAGCTCGCTGCCTTGCGGACGATGGTCTCCCGCTGGCCATCGGTTGTCGTCTTGATGACTTTTCCCGGAACTCCGAGCACAACGGAATTTTCAGGGATTGCGGTACCTTCGGTAACGATACATCCCGCCCCGAGGATTGTCCCGCTGCCGACCTCTGCCCCGTTCATCACGATGGACCCCATTCCGACGAGCACCTTGTCGTGGATTATGCACCCGTGGAGGATCGCCCCGTGTCCGACCGAGACAAGTTCGCCGATCAGGGCCGGATGGCCTGCCGAAGTATGAACCACCGCGTTGTCCTGGATGTTCGAACCGGATCCGACCACGACCCGGTCCTTATCAGCCCTGATCACCGCGCCGAACCACACGCTCGCCTGTTCGCCGATCGTCACGTCTCCGAGAACGGTCGCGTTCGCGGCAATAAAAGCGGACGGGCTGATAATTCTTCCCAAACTCATAATTATATAGAGATGTAACGATCCAGACGCATGAAGGTTATGGTAGGGGGCACATTCGACCCCTTCCACGCCGGGCACCGGCGTCTTATCTCCCGATCGTTCGAACTGGCCGGGAGCCGGGGCCATGTCGTCATCGGGCTGACCACCGACCGGTTCGCCCTGGGGAAGAGCCACCCGGTGAGATCATTTCACGAGAGGGAGAAAAGGCTCACCGGGTTCATAGAAGAGAGCGGATTTTCAGCCGCCTGGTCAATCGAACCCCTCGACGACCGGTTCGGCTCGTCCATCGAGGACGATTTCGACGCACTCGTGGTCAGCGAGGAGACGCTTCCTACCGCAATGGAGATCAACCGGCTCCGGCGTTCGAAGGGGAAGCCGAAGGTCGATATCCACCAGATATCATGCGTACTTGCCGAGGACGGTCACTGGATCTCAAGTACCCGCATTTACCGCGGCGAGATCGACGAGCACGGCCACATGATGCACCCCGCAGGGTGATTCCGCGCTGAAAAATCCCGGCACCGTTTAAGGGCATAGTGGATACGTGCATTTTTTTTAACATGAG
>JAJRBP010000085.1 GCA_028679405.1 Methanoregulaceae archaeon
CCCTTCTGGGGGCGTTCGTACCGGAAGCAATCTGAAAAATAATACCACCTGAGCGGTTTTGGCAGCATCCGGGCTTCGTTCACATACATCCTGAGGACCGATGCCGTGATCTCGGGCCGGAGCACCATCTTCCTCCCGCCCTTGTCCTCAAAGACATACATCTCCTGGATGATACCCTCCCCGGAACGCGTCGTGAAGAGCTCCAGCTCCTCGAACTCGGGGGTGCATACCTCCCTGTACCCCCAGAGCCGGGCGACCCTCCTCAGCCTGTTCTCGATCCCACGTCGTGCTTCCATCTCGTCCGGCAGAAAATCCCGTGTACCCCGTGGCCTGTTGAGCATCCGTTCTCCCTCTCCTATTTTCGCTCCCGGACCGTTCGGACCGGCTTTCGTTCCTGGACTGCCCGTACCGGCTTTCGTTCCGGTTCTTGTCGTACCGGCTGTCTCTCCGGTACTTGTCGTACCGGCACCCGGCCGGTCAGCCTGTCCCATCTCTCCTCGTTCGTCCAGACTTTTTCACGCTTTACTGATCCCTGAAGGAAAACAGCAGCCATTACGAGTCCGATTCCGATAATCTCGGGGTCGAACGCGACAGGGCCGTAGATCGCAATCATGACCCCGAAAAGTGCGAGCGCACCGAAAAGGACCCCCCGGTACGCTGCCTTCCGGAATCCCGGGAGCCCCGTCCGGAAGAATATTCTCGCATCGCGGAGCCATAAAAAAAAGACCACTCCGCATCCGAACAGCGCGACATAAAGGAGATAACTCATTCGTATGAACCTATATTATACGCAAAGTCCATATATCTTTATTATTACGCCATGCAATCCAGTCACATGCTCCGTGATGCGCTCCTTCGCTTCAGGAATGGCGAGATATCCCTTGAAGAGGCCTCCAGGCTGATTGAGGGACTTCGTATCGAGACGGTGGGGGATATCGCCCAACTCGACCTTGGCAGGGCGGTCAGGTGCGGCATCCCCGAGGTGGTGCTCGGAGAGGGGAAAGAAGCCGATCAACTGGCGGAGATTGCGATCAGATACACGAGGGAGACCGGTCGCTGCGTCGTCACCAGGATTTCTCCCGCCCAGTACGATGTACTGGAAGAGCGGGCACGTGCACAGGGGCTTACCACTCAGTATAACAAAGCCGCAAGGGTAGTGGTCCTGTCTTCAGGGGTCTTAACCGGACCAAAACACGGAATCGTCGGGATCATCACCGCAGGCACCTCAGATATCGGGGTGGCTGAAGAGGCGAGGATCATCGCCGAGGAGATGGGGTGCGAGGTAAAGACTGCGTATGATGTAGGGGCTGCGGGAATCCACCGTCTCTTCCCGGCCCTCCGGGATCTCCTGGATGCGCATGTGTTCATTGTCGCTGCCGGCAGAGAAGGAACACTTCCCGCAGTGGTCGCCGGGCTTGTCGACCGGCCGGTCATCGGCGTCCCGGTCAGCAGCGGCTATGGGTACATGGGGGCAGGACGGGCAGCGCTCGCGAGCATGCTCCAGTCCTGCTCGGTGCTCGTAGTCGTGAATATCGATGCCGGCTTTACGGCGGGGGCGTTTGCCGCCCGGATTGCACAGATGGTGGCCCCGGAATGAGCAGAGCATTTTACATCGGCCGGTTTCAGCCATACCACAATGGCCACCAGTCGGTTCTCCGGGGCCTTGCCAGGACAGCCGACGAGATCGTAATCGGGGTGGGGAGTGCCCAGCTCAGTCACGAGCCTGAGAATCCGTTCACCGCGGGTGAACGGGTCCTGATGATTACCGCATCGCTAAAGGGGATCGGTTGCCCGTTTTACGTTATCCCCATCGAGGACATCAAGAGGAATGCACTATGGGTATCCCACATCATCTCGATGACTCCTGAATTCGACGTGGTGTACTCGAGCAACCCGCTCGTGATCCGCCTGTTCCAGGAGGCCGGGATGGAGGTCAGGTCGCCGGCGATGTACGAGAGAGAGACCCACAGCGGGACCGGAATCCGCGGGAGAATGCTCCAGGGGGAACCCTGGGAGCACCTTGTTCCGCAGAGCGTGGTGGACGTGATCCGCGGGATAGATGGTGTCGGGCGGATCTGCCAGATTGTAAAGGACGATTGATACCGGGGGAGAGAAATGTTCAAATGGTTTCGGGGGGCGGCGAAGAAGGAGAGCGAGAGTGAAGTTGTCCTGGCCCTGGCTGACCTTCCGGCATGGCTGGATGAGAGGGAATCCGATCTCCGCGAGAGGGAGCTGGAAGGGATCGCCCCGTTCGTGCAGGAATTCTCCGGTGCGACAGCCGAAATCCGCGCACTTCTCCGGGAATTCGGGGACCGGAGGGACCAGGAGCCGGTTCACCCCAAGCTGGACAAGGTCACGAGGGATTCTCTCCCGCTTTTTGAGAAGTCGATACAGTCCCACACCTCGAGAAAGTTCCCGGAGGACCCGTGGGATTTCTATCAGGCAGCGGCCGAATGCCTGAAAGGGTGCATAAAGAGCCTGAATGGTCCGGGCCGGTATCTCACGAACCTGTACCCTGAGGAGATGAAGGCGATCAGGGCTGCAATCGATCGTGCAGGCCGGGCGGTAAACGGGATGACCCCGCTCCTCAAGGAGACACGTGCGGGTATCAAAAGAACGGCTGAGGCACGTACTGCATTCGTCAGGATAAGGGAACTTGTCGGGGAACAGGCAGAGGCAAGGACCGGCGTAATGGCACATCAGGCTGTGCGCTCACGTCTTTCAGACGAGGTCCGGGCATGCGACAGGAAGATCGTCGCACTTGAAGGAGGCGATGAATACCGGGTACTCAATGACCTTCGGGAGCGTCGTGCGAAAACCCTGGACGAATCAGGACATATCGAGGCAGAGATCAGGACTGCCCTTTCAACAGTCCTTCATGTCCTCAGGAAAGCCCAGAACATTGCATCGAAAGACCGGAGGGAGGGACTCCGCGAGATACACCGGGCAGTCGACCTGCTCGAGAGCGGAACCCTGCCGGAATCCGGTTCTCTCGGAGTGGTCGAGATCGTCCTCCCTCATACCGTGGCGATGATCGGGAACGGAGAGATCGTCCTCAAGAACAGGGAAGAGAAAGGCGTCTTTTCAGACACGACCGCATTTATCGCGATGATCCGGACCTTATACGGGAGATATGATACGATTCGAGACATTATCGAGTCCCTCGACCGGGAGATACGCCACCATCCCGCATCAACAGCCCGGGCTGCCCTTTCGGACGAACGGATCCGCCTGGTGAGGCAGTGCAGCGAAGAGTCACGGCTGGAAGAGCTCGCCAGGCAGCGGCTCACCCATGCAGAGACTGAGATCCCCGCAACAGGCGCGAGGCTTGCAACAATGGTGAAGGAGATTTCGGGAGGCACCGGTGTCCGGCTCGTCCTGCCCGACGTGCGGTCAGGGGACACCTGAACCGGACTTCATCTTCCCGGCCTGAGGGCTTTTTTCAGGGAAGCACCGTAATATCAGGGCTATATCGGAATGCTCCGAGAAATGATCCGCAATCTGGTCGTAAGGGTCCTGCTCATCCGATGCCGGTGCATCGTACACGATCCCCTTCTTTTCATACAGATATGAGATGAGCGCCGAGACTGCACCACGGTTGTGGAAAAAGCCGTGCATGTAGGTTCCGATCACAAGCCCGTCTTCAGAAACAGCCCCATCTCCGCGGAGGGCTTCGGAAACGTTCCCGGACCTCGTCTCTCCCATGTGGATCTCGTACCCTGAGACCTTCCCGACACGCGAGAGGATGGGGGGTATCGGGTTTGCGTCCCGCTCCACCTGCACGGTCTCCTTCCGGTAGAGGCGGAAATACGTGACCACGTCGAGGAGGCCGAGGCCTTCTGTTGTACCTGACCCGGACTCTATTCCGTCATCCTCGATCCTGGTACCGAGCATCTGGTACCCGCCGCAGATCCCGATGACAGGAACCCCGAGCTCCCTTGCCCGGTGGATCTCGGCGGAGGCACCGCTTTCATGCAGGATTTTCAGATCTCCGACAGTATTCTTCGTCCCGGGGATTATCACGCAGTCGAATCCCGAGAGGGAAGACCCGGGCGTCACGTATTCGACACAGGACTGGCGTTCAAGCGGTTCGAAATCGGTGAAGTTCGAGATGCGGGGGAGCCGGATCACGGCGATCCTGACTGGACTTGCTGTTCCGTTCTTATCGGCGATGGAGAGCGAGTCTTCGCTCGGCAGCCGGACTTCTGTCCACGGAAGGATCCCGATCACCGGGACGCCTGCCAGTTCCTCGATCTGACATTTTCCCTTCTCGAAGATCGAAGGATCCCCGCGGAACTTGTTGATGACGATACCGACTACGCGTTTCCGGATCGCCGGTGGAAGTAGCATGAGGGTACCGTATATCTGGGCAAACACCCCCCCGCGCTCGATATCCGCGACAAGCAGGATCGGCATGTCGCAGGATTCCGCGAGCCGGATGTTCGCGATATCCCGGTCGTACAGGTTGATCTCCGCCGCACCACCGGCTCCCTCGATAACCAGGTGATCATAATGGTCGAGGAGATAATTGGCGGACTCGAGAGCCTTCTGAAGCAGAAAATCGGTTTCCTGGTAATACTCGCGGATCGGGACATCCTTGTACGGCCTGCCGAGGAGCACCACCTGTGAGACCTGGTCCCCTTTCGGTTTCAGGAGAATGGGATTCATCTCTACAGTCGGTTCTACACCGGCTGCGAATGCCTGGACGGCCTGGGCGATCCCGATCTCCCCTCCGCCCCTTGTCACGTAACTGTTGAGGC
>JAJRBP010000016.1 GCA_028679405.1 Methanoregulaceae archaeon
ATACCCATACTGTTCTTCCTCCTCCAGGTCCCTGAACGGACGTTCCTCTCGCTCATACTCATCGCAGCCCCCGTCTCCTCTGCTCTCGCACTCTGGCAGGAGCATGCACTCCCGTCTTTCATCTGGAGGGGTGCCCCGTCAGGGAACGGGAGCCAGGGCCCGGCCGGGGTAACCACGGTAATCGGTTCTCCTACCGGCCAGATCCTTTTCCCCCAGGAGATAGCGGACAAGTATACCGACATCAGGTTCCTCGGCATGGGCGGGATGTCCAGGGTCTTTTATGCGAGGAGAGCCAGGGACGGTGTCGAGATCGCAGTCAAGATCCCTCTCAACTTCGATGAAAATACCGGAAAGTGCTTCATGAAGGAGATCGTGGCATGGGAAGGTCTCCGCCACGAGAATATCGTGGCGATCGACGAGGCCAATATCCTGCCGCTCCCGTACGTGGAGATGGAATATGTCAAATCCACGCTTTCCGATGAGAAGAAGCCTGTGCCGATCTGCCGCGTTGCCGGGATCCTTATCGGTGTCGCGCAGGGACTTGCGTACGCCCACGATCAGGGTATTATCCACCGGGACATCAAGCCGCAGAATATCCTGATTGCACCGGACGGCACCCCGAAGATCTCAGACTGGGGAATGAGCCGGATGCTGGGATCGTGCTCAATCGCTACCGTTGCAGGCTTCTCGCTCACCTATGCCGCGCCGGAGCAGGTCGCGCCGAACAGGTACGGCGAGACCGACCAGCGGACAGATATCTACCAGCTTGGAGTGGTGGCATACGAGCTGGTCACCGGTGTGGCTCCGTTTGCGGGAACCGACCTGGTCGAGGTGAGCAACGCGATCATCGGTACACCTCCGGTCGCCCCGTCCACGATCCGCCAGGAAGCCGCAGATCTCGACGGGATTATCCTCACTTGCCTGGCCAAGGACCCTGAAGAGAGGTACCAGTCGGTCGCACTCCTCCTGGAGGACCTGCTTGCGTTCTGGAACGAGCATTGCAGAAGTGGGTCCGGAGTGGGAGAACCATGGAAAAGATGATCACCGCCGGGAGGCTTGCTGCAGGAATATCATGTATCGGAGGGCGGCGGAATAACGAGGACACACTTCTCATCAGGGAGATCGGGGATACTACTCTTCTGGCAGTGGCGGATGGAGTTGGCGGGCACTGCGGTGGAGAAGTCGCATCGGCGCTCGCCACGAAGACGCTGCTCGAAGAGATCGAGGGTGGACTCGAGGGTGACATCGATGAAGACGGCATGGAAGCCCTCCTTGCAGTTGCCTTCGCCCGGGCCCATGAAGAGATAGTGAATGAGGCCCATGGGATTCTTGAAGGAATGGGCACGACCCTTGTTGCCGCCCTCATCCATGACTCCGTGGCCGTCGTCGCGAACATCGGGGATTCGAGGGCCTATCTCCTTGGGGAAGGGGTCATCTTCCGTACGAGGGACCACTCGCTCCGGCAGGCAGTCCTCGACGGCCAGATCAAAGGAGACTGGACTGAATACCCCCTCAGGGGAGTCCTGACAAGAAGTCTCGGGCATAGTTTCGAGGTCGATACCTACCACGTGCCGCTCCATTCAGGAGAAACGCTGCTCCTCTGCAGCGACGGACTTCACGACGTGGTCCCCGATGAGTCCATGCTCAGCTGCATGGGTATGGACGGGCCTTCCGGCCGGGTAGAGTGTCTTCTCCTGCAGTCCCTTCCAAAGGCCCTTGATAACGTGACGGTCGCGGTGTACACGGTCCCCTGAATGAAGAGACCGGGTCGCTGGAAGAACAGGATTTCTCTTTTGGGAGACGTATTTTTGAAAAATGAGTGGAAAGGAGAACTGATGATCTATCTTTTTTCCGTGAGGTTTTGGGAGTGTGCTCTTTTCCGGTCTGGTCCACAGACCGGGTTTCCGTCTTTTTTGAGATGCTCCCCGAGTGTTTTTCCGGATCGGAGGAATATCGCCTGGCCGGGTTTGTGCTGTGGGGTTGGTGAAGTGTGAGTCGAGTCGCTGTCCTTCAGGTATGCCTTGTTCAGACAAGCAGGAGTGCTGCGCCTGCCGGGCTGGAAATGGCCGATATGATACAGAATGTAATGCCGATTCCCATCAATACCAGTCGTATCAATTCCTTCACGCTCCGTTTTCTTACTCAGGGGTGATACCCCCGGCCTCCCCCGGGGGTCACACTAGTCAGTTACACCCCGCCATAGATAAATTCCTAAAATACCGGCAGTTCGCCATCACACCATCGGGATCGGGGGTTGAACCGGAAGGTTCGAGAATCCTTTGAAAACTGGTCAGGCCGGGGTCGCAGCCCCGCCTGTGTCGTCTGTGGCTTTTATTGCCCGTATCTGCAGGATGACCATTACTGCTGCAGAGATCGGCAGGCCGATAACAATCGGATCGACGACCGACCAGGGCAGACCTCCGAGGGCCGGGACCCCGAAGAGCGCCTGGCAGAGGCCGAGCGGCTTTGATTCGGCTGCATGGACAAAAGCGGTCCAGAGGAACCATGAGATCGTACCTGCAAGCATGCTCGCAAGTGCAGCCCGGGTCGAGGGACGTCTGGCATATACACCGACAGCGAAAGCCGGCAGGAATGCAGCTGCACACAGTCCCATGAACATCGCCGTCGCACGCGCGATGATGTTCACCGGGAGGAAGAAGGCGAGGATGAGGCTTGCCACCATCATCACGATGATCCCGTACTGGTTTGCGCGAAGGGAGAGGGCGCATTCTTTTCCGCGTCCCCAGATATCGCAGACCAGCGCGGTCCCCATCGAATGGTACAGCGAAGAGAGCGTGGACATTGCAGCCGCCAGGAGTGTGAGCATGAAAATGATCACGAAGAGAGGGGGCATCGCCTGATTCACGTAGAGCGGGATGACTGCATCCACATTTCCTCCGGCTGCATCGACCGCAATCTTCCCCGATGACTGGAGGAACCAGACATTGGTGAGAGCCCCGACGGTGAATGCCACACCGGTCATCATGAGGATGAATGGTCCGCCGACACTGAGGGCACGGTTCAGGGTCTTATCGTCCTTCGCCGTCATGAACCTGACGACGAGCTGGGGCTGTGCGAGCACTCCGATACCGACACCGAGCACAAGTGTCGTGATGAGCGTGAACCAGATGGGCGAGCCCAGCACCGGCATCGATGTCCATCCGGTCATTCCCTGTGATGCAAGGGCCGGAGGAACCAGATCGGTCATGGCTCCGAGGGCCCGGTTCGCAACCGTCACACCACCCAGATATACATAGGTGAGGATGAGGAAGACCGTCATGCCGACCAGCATGATCGCGCCCTGGAAGGCATCGGTGTACATCACCGCGATCAGACCTCCGTACACGACGTATAATGCAACAATCAGGGCAAAGATCAGGAGTGCCGTCGAGTAGGAGATGTTGAGTGTAGGTTCGAGGAACCGGGCACCTCCGATAAGAATAGCTGCAGTATAGAGAGGCATTGAGACAACAATGATGAACCCGCTGATGTATTGCAGGAGATGCGACTGGTAGATCTTTCCCATCAGGTCGGGGAAAGTGAATGCCGAAAGGCGCTGACCGATAGCCCTGGTCCGTTTCCCGAATATTACGAATGCCAGGAGTATGCCTATCCCGATATTGAAGACCGTGAGCCAGATCAGGCCCATCCCGAGGTTTGCGGCCATACCGCCGAACCCGACGATGGCAGAGGTGCTGATAAACGTGGACCCGTAGCTGAGGGCGATGATGACAGGATGTGTGCTTCTCCCGGCGACGAGGTAATCCTCGGTGGACTTTGTCCTCTTCCATCCCAGGTACCCGAGACCAAGCGTGATCAGGATGTACACAAGCGTAATAGCAGACAGGGTGACAGTGTCGACTGCCATTGTCAATCATTCCCCGCATTCCGGTAGAGGAGTCCGTACACGATGCAGGCAAGCGTGAGGACTATACAAAGCCCGTACGCAATGAGGATCTGCGGATCCGATATTCCGAGAATTTCAACCAAGACAACACCTCTGGTAAACCCATCAACCGCCATTACCGGGGATCACAGCATTTGACCGGTCCCCTATCTGAAGAAGAAAAAAGAGCGCGAATTTATCGTATAAAAGCACCGCTCTCTGACAGGCATGACGTTTACCCTGTTATAACCTCTGCACTGCGGTATTTAGCCCTTTCGGAGCGTCTCCCGCACCCGTAGTGAAAAGAGATATCACCCGCCGGAAGAAATGGAAGGGTGAGTGTCGGACGTCTTTGGCTCGCTTCACGAAACCCTCCAGCAGGTCCTCGTCAACAGGCTGGGCTGGACTGATCTCAGGGAAGTACAACAGCAGGCCTACAAGGCCGTAAACAGCGGGGGAGACACGCTCATCATCGCACCGACCGCCGGAGGGAAGACAGAAGCTGCGCTTATCCCGGTGATCGACAGGATCCTGAAGAACGGTGCGAGCGGGCTCCAGTGCCTGTATATCTCGCCGTTAAAAGCGCTGATCAATGACCAGGAGGAGCGTTTCCTCCGGTTCTGCCAGCCGACCGGCCTCGAACTCCAGAAATGGCACGGCGACGTACCGAAGGGTGACCGGGTATTCAGGGACGGGGAACCCCCGAATATCCTGATGATTACCCCTGAGTCCCTGGAGGTCCTGCTCCTCGACCCTGTATCAGCAGGAGCAATGAAAAGCCTCTCCGCGGTTATTATCGATGAAGTTCATGCATTCGTGGAGTCTCTCAGGGGCGTCCAGCTCCGGGCGGTACTCGATCGCATCGAGAGGGTTTCAGGGCACGGAATCCAGAGGATCGGGCTCTCCGCAACGGTCGGGAACCCGGACGAGGTCCTTTCATGGATCTCGGGAGGAAAGACCCTGACCGGCCAGGTCGTCCAGGTTCCGGTCCCCGTCACCGAGAAACGCTTCTCCTTCACAATGGAACCGGATCCCGGCCGGAGGATGGATGCAATTGCACGAATAGTCTCGGGAAAGAAGGCGATCGTCTTTGTCGGGAGCAGGAGCGAGGCAGAAGAGACGATGCGTGCCCTTCAGGGGAGGCTCGGGCATGTCGC
>JAJRBP010000070.1 GCA_028679405.1 Methanoregulaceae archaeon
CTCTCGGGAGCGGGGCGGGCGATCGGAGAGGCCGTTTCCGGATGCGGAAGGGGGAGCTTCGTCTGCCTCGGCTCCATGTTCAAGTACTTCTTCAGGGAGAGGCCGCCCGCGAATTATACCGAGGTGAAGGAATGCGACACCGCACGATTCGGGGAGTTCTGGAGAGGGATGCTATCACGCGGGATATTCATCCCGCCATCGCAGTTCGAGACGAACTTTCTCTCCGTCGTGCATGGCAGCACGGAGATCGGGCAGATAGCCGCAGGATACCGGGCATGCCTCTCGTGATCGGGACGAGGGGCAGTGCCCTCGCGCTTGTCCAGGCGGACCGGGCCTGCGCACTTCTCCGGGAGGCCGGGATAGGGACAGAAAAGACCATTATCACGACAGAAGGGGATACCATCACGAATTTCCCCCTCCACGAAATCGGTGGCCAGGGGATCTTCGTGCGTGCCCTGGACGATGCGATCCTGTCCGGAAAGATCGATGCGGCGGTCCATTCCATGAAAGATATCCCGGCCGCAAGACCGGCAGGGGTCGTCACGGCCGCTGTTCTTCCACGGGACTCACCAGCCGACTTCCTCGCGCACCTGGTACCTGAGGGAGACATCCGGGTGATAGGGACCTCGAGTACCAGGCGTAAAGCCCAACTGCTCCGGCACTTTCCCGGATTAACCGTGAAGAACCTGCGGGGGAACGTGGATACCCGTCTCCGGAAGCTTTCCGAGGGCAGGTACGATGCGATAGTCCTCGCAGAGGCTGGTATTGGTCGCCTGTCGCTGGATGTGCCGGGCCGGAGACTCCCCCCGGAAACCTTTGTCCCGGCCCCGAACCAGGGGATTATCGCAGTTGTATGCAGGGATGACCCTGACATCAGGGCTGCGGTCGCCAGGCTCGACGACCCGGAGACGAGAGTGGATGCGGCAATAGAGCGTGCGGTGATGGAGGAACTTGGAGGGGGGTGCTATACCCCGATAGGGATCTATTCGGTGGGAGGGCATCTGACTGCCGAGGTTCTCTCTCTTGATGGGAAACGTCAGGTACGTCATGAGGAGGGAATAAGGGATCCTGATTCCGCCAGGTCGGCCGGGCGCAGGCTGCGGGCAGAAGCAGGCGAACTTATCAGGGAAGCCTGGGAACGTCTCGGGGTGAAAGGATGACAGGGAAGGTATGGCTGGTGGGATCAGGCCCCGGGGGGACCGGGCTTCTCACCCTCAGGGCACGCGAGGTGATCGACAGGGCAGAGGTGATACTCTACGATCAGCTCCCCGGGGAGGAGATCCTCTCGACCCTCCCGGGGCATGCGGAACTGATCGATTGCGGGAAATATGGCGGCGACCATACCCTCGAACAGGACGAGATCGAGGCCCTCATGCTCGACCGGGCTCTCTCGGGCAGGAGGGTAGTGCGCCTGAAGGGAGGCGACCCGTTCCTCTTCGGCAGGGGTGGGGAGGAGATTGACACCCTCAGGGCGAACGGGGTGCCGTGCGAGGTCGTCCCGGGCGTCACGAGCGCAATCGCTGTCCCTGCAGCGGTCGGTATCGCGGTGACCCACCGGAAATACGCCTCGCAGGTGACCGTCATCACCGGCCATGAGGACCCCGGGAAACCTGAATCGGCGCTTGAATGGGAGGCCCTCGCGAAGCTGTCGGGCACGCTCGTCATCCTCATGGGGGTGAAGAACCTCGGAAAGATCACAGAAATCCTGACGGGGTACGGGAAAGACCGGAATACCCCTGTCGCGATCATCGAGCGGGGTCTCCGTGCGGACCAGAGGGTCACCACCGGGGTCCTCTCGGATATTTCTGAACACGCAAAAAAAGCCGGTGTCAGGCCGCCTGCGATCATCGTGATCGGCGATGTGGTCAGGATGTACCGGGAGGACCTTCCGGGCCTGATACCGCCTGAAGGAGAGAACTCCTCTTTTTTGGAAATATCAGGCCGGAACAAGGATTAATACCTTTATACGGCCCATTTCTTATCAGGTTATGAAGGATCTCCCGGGCGGGCCGACCAAGGACGAGATAATGGCGGTCTCTCTCCAGAAGCTCCAGTTGCGGCCCGGCGATATCTTCACCGACCTCGGCTGCGGGACTGGAAAGATCGCGATCGCCGCATCGATAACTGCGGCTGAAGTGCACGCGTCGGACCTCCGCGAGGACGCGATTATCTATGCAAAAATGGAAGCACGGAAAGCCGGAGCCATGAATATCTCTTTTTTCCATGGCGATTCGGTCGACCTTCTCCAGAGCATAGACAAGGTCGATGTCTCGTTCGTCGGTGGTTCAAAACACCTGGGGGAGGTCCTCACCCTGCTGGCAGGAAAAGGGACCAGGAATATCGTGGTGAATGCAGTGCTCACCGATACGCTGAACGAGGCGATCTCGGTGATGCGGGAGCTCGGGATCTTCCGGGAAGCCCTCCTCGTCCAGGTCTCGCGCTCGCATGAGGTTGCCGGCAGCATCATGTTCCGGCCCATCGATCCGGTCTTCATAGTCGTCGGGGGTGCAGCGTAGATGCTCGTAGGCCTCGGCCTCGGTCCGGGGGACCCGGAACTTCTCACACTAAGGGCGGTCCGTCTCCTCCGGAAAGCGGATGCCGTCTTTGTCCCCGGCAGGATGGCCGGGGAACTCGTCGCTCCCTACCGCGATGCGGAGGTCCTTGAGTTCCCCATGACGCAGGACGAGACGGTAATCCAGGAGTGCATGGAGAGAAATGCCGACCGTATCGCGCCCGTCGCAACATCCGGGCTTGCAGTCCTCGGAATCCTCGGCGATCCCAACTTCTTCTCCACCTTCTCCCGCCTCTGCGGCGTGATCTCGGAGCGTTATCCTGGGATCGACTGCACGACCGAACCAGGAGTGAGCGCGATAACGGCCTTCGCCTCCGCGGTGGGAATCCCCCTCTCGGACGGGTTTGAGGTCACTGACGGGGGTCCGCCCGGGTCGAGGATCCTCCTCAAGGTCCGGAAACCCAGGGATTGCATGAAGGCCCTGATCAATGAAGGATTTTCCCGGTTCATTCTCGTGGAACGGATGTATCTCCCTGAAATGAAGGTGTACCGGGACGGCGAAATGCCGGTGGAATGCGACTACATGAGTGTCATGTACGCGGAGCGATGACAGAATGGGACCATGCTACTTTGTAGGAGCTGGACCCGGCGACCCGGGCTTGATCACGGTCAGGGGAATGGCCCTCCTCGAAAGTGCCGATGTCCTGATATATGCCGGCTCCCTCGTGAACCCTGAACTGGTCGCACTCTCGCCCGCGCCCGTGAAGTTGAACTCCTGGGGGATGAAGCTTGCCGAGATCACTGACGCCATCAGCAGGCATATCAGGGAAGGAAAGCAGGTGGTAAGGCTTCACTCGGGTGATCCTTCGCTCTACGGGGCAATCGTGGAACAGATGGAAGAGCTCGATCGCCTGGGGATCAGGAGCGAGATCGTCCCGGGCGTCTCCTCGATGTTCGGAGCAGCGGCGGCCCTGGGGACCCAGCTCACGCTGGGAGGGGTGAGCGATACCCTCATTGTCACCCGCCCGGCCGGAGCCACACTCGAACACGACTATATCAGGGAGTTGTCCGCGTTACCCGCCACCATGGTGGTCTTCCTCGGGACTGCGCAGCTCGAGGACGTCCTCTCCAGGGTAGGGTACCCACCCGAGACACCTGCAGCGGTGGTGTACCATGCGACCTGGCCCGACGAACTGGTCGTCCGCGGGTGCGTCCGGGATATCGCCGCGAAGGCAAGGTCTGCAGGCATCGCAAGGAGCGCCCTCCTCATTATCGGGGGGGTAGTCGAGCCCGGATCCTCCGGGAGAAAGCGGTCGGTGCTGTACTCATGAGCGATACCGCGGTCGTCTCGCTTCACCGGTTCTCCGACCAGGCGGAGAGGATCGCGGGTGCAATCGGTGCAGACAGGATAGAATACCGCCAGGGGATATTCTCCGATCTCTTCCCGAAGTACCGGAAGATAGTTGCCGTGATGTCGGTCGGTATCGCAGTCAGGGGCATCGCACCGCTCCTCTCTGACAAGTGGAGGGACCCGGCGGTCGTGGTGGTCAGCCCGGACCTGAGGTATGCAGTCCCGATCCTCGGCGGTCACCATGGGGCCAACGCACTTGCCCGGGATCTCGCCGGCGTCGGTTCGCACCCGGTTATCACGACGGCGACCGAGGCCTTCGATCTCCCATCGGTCGAAGGAATAGCCGGGACCTCCGGGCTCGAGATCCTCAACCGGGACTCAACCAGGGCGGTGAATGCCGGCATCCTCGACGGCGACCTGAGAGTCATACCTGTCAGCGGGCCTTCGATAGTGATTGCGGGTCCGGGTGTCTCATTCCTGGTCAGGCCTGGAGAATATACCGTGGGGATCGGTTGCAGGAAAGGGATCGGGGCGGGAAAAGTGGTCGGGGCGGTAACGACCGTGCTCGCCGATGCGGACATTCAAAAGGACCAGGTGCTCGTATATGCGACTACAGGGAGGAAGCTCCCTGAACGCGGGTTGCACGAGGCGGTCCGTACCCTTGAAGGCAACCTCGTCTTCCTCGATGACCGGACGATCCGTGCCCAGAGGGTGACGGGGCCCTCCGCAGCAGGGAGGATCGGTCTCCCGGGGGTAGCCGAGCCATGTGCGCTCGCCGTCTCCCGGCTCCAGGAGCTCGTCGTCCCGAAAAGGGTGATCGGGGGGGTGACTGTTGCCGTCGCACGGTGAAAATGGCTGCCTCTCCATCGTGGGGACCGGCCCGGGGCGGCTCGACCAGATGACGGCCCGTGCTGCGGAGGTCATCCGGGAGGCGGACTGCGTGATCGGGAACGAGTCCTATCTCTCGTGGCTCGCCCCGCTCATCCACGGAAAGGAGGTGATCCGGAGCCGGATGGGCCGGGAGGTGGAGCGTGCGGAGACCGCGGTCCGCCTGGCCGCCGACCGGCGGGTTGCGATCGTCAGCGGAGGAGATGCCGGGGTATACGGGATGGCCTCGATCGTACTCGAAATTGTCGAACGTAACGAGGAGAAGATCAGGGTCGAGGTCGTCCCCGGGATTACGGCGGCAAATGCGGCGGCGGCCCTCCTCGGCTCCCCCCTGTCAGGAGATTTCGCGGTCATCAGCCTCTCCGACCTTCTCACGCCGATCGATACGATCGGGAAAAGGCTCGAGGCTGTCTTCTCTGTCGGGATCCCGGTCGCCCTTTACAACCCGAGGAGCCGGGGCCGGCCCCACAACCTTGCGCTGGCCCTGGAGATCGCTTCAAGACACCTCGGGCCGGATACCCCGGTCGGCATCGTGAAGAACGCGTACCGGGACGGGGAAGTCGTCTCGATCACCACCCTCGGGAAGGCCGGCCGGATTATCGAAGACGTGGATATGCACTCGATCCTGATCATCGGGGGAGAGGAGAGCAGGATATGGAGGAATGGAACTGATGCCAGAGGAATCATCACCCCGCGGGGCTACCACAGGAAATACGTATATTGACCTTGGCGCAACAACGCGGGAGGCATACGAGATCTCTGCAAAGAGCCGTGCACTCGCAAGGTCCGAGATCGGAGACAGGACGCCTGAAGACCGGATCAGGCAGCGGTGCTCGGTCGCGGTTGGTGATTTCGCGATGGCCGGACTCCTGCGGTTCTGCCACGAGCCGGTGACCGCCGGGACCAAGGCGATCGGGAACGGCGCCCTGATAGTCACCGATATCCGGATGGTTCAGGTCGGGATCCAGAAACGCGGGCACTCGAGCGAGATAATCTGTGCCCTCGATCATGCCGGCGGGGCGGGAGACAGGGGAATTACCCGTTCCTCAGCCGGGCTTCTTGCCCTCGCGGATCGTCTCCCGGGTTCTGTGCTGGTCATCGGGAACGCCCCGTCCGCTCTTCTCACTGCCTGCGACCTCATTCGGGGAGGGGCGGCCCCTGCACTCGTCGTCGGTACTCCCGTGGGATTCGTGAATGCTGCCGAGTCGAAGGAGATACTCAGGAGCCTGGACGTCCCTTCGATAACCACCGAGGGGACAAGGGGCGGGACACCGGTCGCAGTAGCGGCTGTCAACGAGATCATCACGATGGTCGCGGAACGCGTTTCCCGGGCCGAAGGGGCCGGAAGGTAAGGACAAAATGACCGTCCTGGACCCTGTGTCCGGTTTCACGTATCCTGATGAATGGGTAAGCCGGTGCGATCCGGGCCTCCTGCCTGAGGTAATCTCAGGCCTTGCAGTCCTTACCTCCGGGGGTAAAATCCGGATGAGAGGATTTTCTACCGGGACAACCGCGGCGGCCGCGTGTAAAGGTGCGATCCTTTCGCTCGTGAAGCATGTCGATTCCGTTGCGATTACGCTCCCTGCCGGGATCGTCCTCGACATCCCTGTGGCTGCAGGGAGGGGGACCGCCTCCTGTACGAAGTACGCCGGCGACTATCCTGAGGATGCGACGGCCGGGATAGAGTTCCGGGCAGTTGCACGCCCGTTGTCAGGACCCGGCATAATTCTTGAGGCAGGAACCGGTATAGGCCGCTTTGAGAGGGATACCCCACGGTATCGGAAGGGGGATCCGGCGATCAGCCAGGGGGCTCTCCGGATAATCCACGATGCGATGGAGGAGGCTGTGTATGAGGCCGCGATTAAGGGAGTATCGATCGCAATCACCGCACCCTGCGGAGAAGCAGTCGCTGCCGGGACCCTCAACCCGCGGGTCGGGGTTGTCGGCGGGATCTCGGTCCTCGGAAGCACCGGTCTCGTGGAGCCTTGGGACGATCACCTTGAAGAAACGGTCATCGAGCGCGTAATGAACTCGCCGAGGGTCGTACTGACCACCGGCCGGATCGGCCTCCGGTATTCCCGCATGCTCTTCCCGGGCCATGAGGCCGTCCTCGTCGGGAGTAAGATCGGCCCGGCTCTCGAGCATGCGGACAAAGAAGTGGTCCTGTGCGGCCTGCCCGGACTCATCCTCCGGTATCTCGAACCGGACATCCTCAAGGGATCCGGCTGTCTTACCGTGGAGGAACTGTCAGTATCACCGGAATTTTCCGGAAGGGCGAAAAAAGCCATCGGAATATTAAGAGCCCGGTATCCGCATGTCAGGGTGGTTCTCCTGGATCGCGACGGGCAGGTCCTGCTGGATTCATCAGAAAACAACCCCGGAGAGGAAGAATGAAGATCGTGGGTGTCGGGTGCGGGCCCGGCCTCCTCACCGAGGAGGCGATCGAGTCGATCAGGAACGCACGGAGAATCCTCGGGTCGGGCCGGGCGATAGAACTTGTGAAGGATTGCATACCTGAGACCTGCCTGGTCGAACAGATCACGGACTTCAGGAGGCCGATAGGAGGGGATGAGACTACGGTCGTCCTTTCGACCGGCGACCCGATGCTCGGCGGTCTGGGATACCTGGACGGAGAGGTCGTCCCCGGTATATCGTCCCTCCAGCTGGCGGCGGCGCGGCTGCACATCCCGCTCTCGAAGGTATGCGTGGTGACCGCACACGGACGGGATCATTCCGGGGCAGCGGAGGAGACGGTGTCCGAGGTCAGGCGTGGGAAAATTGTCTTCCTCCTGGCAGACCCTTCATTCGATCCAAAAGACCTTTTCTTCCTGCTCAGGGACTGCGGTCCGGTCCGGATAGCACTTTGCAGTGACCTCGGGTATCCACAGGAGCGAATCGTTACCGGGACACCCGACACCCCCCCCGGACCTGTGCGTGGGCTCTTCTCGCTATTTATAGGGAACTTTCCGGTCCCTCTCCAATGCAACCCCTCCAGCGAATAGATTTAAGAAAAATAACCGAGTATCTATCTTCTATATCCTCCTGGAGGATTTATGGAGAAGAAAACCAAGTCACAGATCAGCCTCATCTGCTTCGCCGTCGGATTCATCCTCCTGCTCATCCAGGACTTAAAAGGCCTGAGCACAATCAACCTCGGTTTCGCATGGCCCTGGGCAATTATGTACTATCTTGGGCTCCTGCTCATGCTTATAGGGTATTACCTTCGTGCATAGGGGGCACTGGACCTTCCTCCCTGCCCCTGGAAGAGGCCAGTACCCCCGCAGCGGATCAGATCCCGTTAAATATGCAAAACGGTTATCTATTCCATCATGAAGCGGTTGACAGTGCTCGCACTCCTCCTCACCTTCCTCCTCATCGGGGCGGGATGTACCACACCCTCGAGTCCCCGGTCCGGGCAGGGAACACCGAAACCAACCTTCAGCAACGATGAGCCCGATGATCTGGCCAGCCAGCAGTTTACGGTGTACCAGAACAGCGCATACCACTTCAGGATGGAATATCCGGCCGACTGGACATTTTCGGAGATGGGCGCCTCGAACATCGCGGTCTTTTTCTCGGACCCGTCGGTCGCGGTGAAGGGTTTTGGCGATAACGTCAATGTCGCAGCCGGAACCGTTGAGAGCCCGGTCACACTTGAAGAATATACGCAGGCCGAGATCAGGCGCCTGGAAGACAGGTATGCGGATTTCTCCCTCCTGGGAACGGAATCAACGGTAATCAACGGTGTACCTGCGATGATGGTCAC
This sequence comes from Methanoregulaceae archaeon, assembly GCA_028679405.1. Lineage (GTDB taxonomy): Archaea > Halobacteriota > Methanomicrobia > Methanomicrobiales > Methanospirillaceae > JAJRBP01. The sequence continues at coordinate 8,518 of JAJRBP010000070.1, forward strand.
CTATACCGCCACAACTGTGAGCGACAACACAAAGGCACAGATCCTCCATGTCTTCCTCCTGAAGGGGAGTGCCGCATACATCGTCACCTACAAGTCCACCCCGGACAGGTTCAATGATGGAATCGTGACTGTCCGGCAGGTGATCCAGTCCTTCGAGATCACGTAAGGAGGTCCTTTAATGAATCGGATTGTCGCGTGCAGGTCCGGTTCCCCTCCCCCGGTTTTTCGACTTCGGTTATGGAGCGAGCCGTGCCAGGTCTGACAAGAGTCACCTTTACCAACCTTGAAAAAGTACTCTACCGGGACCAGGGGATAACCAAGGCAAAGGTTATCGAGTATTATATCCGGATCGCGCCCAGGATTCTTCCTTTCCTGAAAGACAGGCCGGTCGTCCTGAACAGGTTCCCCGAGGGAATCGACCGGCAGGGGTTTTACGAGAAGGACGCCCCTGGAGGAACGCCTGAGTGGGTGGAGATATTCACAAGGTACTCGGAGACTGCAGACCGCGATGTCCATTACATCGTCTGCAATACCCTCGACACCCTCCTGTGGCTGGCAAACCTCGCCGCTCTCGAGATCAATATTCCGCTCTCGAGGACAATTTCGTATGATACGCCCGACATGGTATTCCTCGACCTGGACCCCGAACCGCCCCTCCGGTTTCCTGACGTGACCAGGATCGCAATGCTTCTCCGTGAGCACCTCATTTCCATCGGTCTTTACTGTTACGTAAAAACATCGGGAAAGAAGGGTATCCACGCGGTGATCCCCGTTCTACCTGAATACACTTTCAGGCAGACTCGTGATTTTGCTCACAGGATCGGCCGGGAAATTGCGGCGATGGACAGCCTTGTCGTCTCCGAGTTCCCGCATTCCAGGGATCCAGGCACCGTATTTGTCGATTACCTCCAGAACGCACGGGGAAAGACCATGATATGCCCGTACTCCCTCAGGGCAGTATCCGGAGCACCGGCATCCACACCGGTCACCTGGGACGAACTCGGTGGCGGGGCGACGCCCGAAGGGTATAATATCCTGAACGTGCCATCGCGGAAGGAGAACCCATGGGCAAAAATCCTGGAAGACAGGCAAAAACTGCCGGAAGAGTATCTGTAGAGAAGGGAGAACCAGCGCCGGGTCCGGAACCTGCCCGGCCGAAGGTTCAGAGACGGCCCATCTGGAGCGGGGCGATAAGCATCGGCCTCGTCAACGTGCCGGTCAGGGTCTTCTCGATGATCAGGGACGTATCCTTCTCGTTCCGGCTTCTCCACAAGGCCGACGGCCAGCCGCTGAAATACGAGAGGGTGTGCACCCGCGACGGAGTCGTCGTCCCGTGGGAAGAGACCGTGAAAGGATACGAGGTCAGGAAGGACGAGTACGTGGTCTTCGAGAAGAGTGAACTCGCGGCAATCGCACCTGAGTCCGACCGGATCATCAGGATCGACAAGTTCGTCCACTACCTCTCCCTCGACCCGATCTACTTCGACACCCCCTATATCCTCGCCCCGGACCGCAGCCATGCGGCGTACGCTCTCCTTCTCACCGCCTTCCAGGAGCTCTCCCAGGCAGGGGTCGGGAAGATCACGCTCAGGACCAAGGAATACCCTGTGGTGATACATCCATATCGGGGCGGACTGGTCATGACGACGCTGCGGTACGCAGAAGAAGTGACAGCCCCGGGATCGCTCGAGGACCTCTCGGTTCTCCCCGCACCAACGGGGAAAGAGCTGGACCTTGCCAGGCGGATCATAACCGACCTGACCGGGGACTTCGATATCCACGAGTATCACGACAGTTATGGCGAGAGGGTCACCGGACTCATCGAAAAGAAACTTGCCGGAGAGACTGTCCACGCCGAACCGCCCAAAAAAGCTGAGGCAAAGGAGCTTATGGCGGCACTCGAGGAGACACTCGCCCAGCTTCCGCACCAATGAGGAGCAGGTCCTACCGGCCGATGCTCGCCGTCGATGCCGAGGGCCCGTTCTCATCAGATGACTGGACATTCGAGGTCAAATGGGATGGTATCAGGGCGATAAGTTATGTGGACCGCGAGGTTTCTGTACGGACCCGGAATGACAACGAGGTGATCGGGAAGTTCCCGGAGCTTGCCACACTCTCCGATCTCGCACCGGGCACCGTCCTCGACGGGGAGATAGTCACGATGGACCGGGGCAGGCCTGATATCCAGCAGTTGTTCGAACGCCTGCAGAAAGTACGGTCGATCGACCTCGAATACATCTCCCGGCAATCCCCGGTTACGTACGTCGTCTTCGACATACTCGAGGTCTCGGGTAAAACTGTAATCGATCTCCCGATAGAGGAGCGGAGGAAAATCCTCGCCGGTGCGGTGAAGGAGGGGCCAAATGTCGTCATCGCCCGGTTTGTTCCCGGAAGGGGGGAGGATTACTACAAGGCGGCCGTCGCTGCCGGACTCGAGGGGATCATGGCAAAAAAGAACGGGAGCCGGTACGAACCAGGAGTCAGGAGCGGGAACTGGCAGAAAATAAAGGAGGTAAAAACCTGCGACTGCGTGGTATTCGGGTACACGGGGGGGAATGGAAGAAGATCAGGAAGCTTCGGCGCCCTTATCCTAGGCCTGTTCGATAACGAAAATCCGGTGTATATCGGGAAGGCAGGGACAGGTTTCTCCGACGCCGACCTGGAAAAATTCAGTACGCTTTTCAGTGATCTCGAAACCGGAGCGTCACCACTCCCGGGCGTGGAGAGGCCGGATGAGGTGACATGGCTCCGTCCGGAAATGGTCGTGGAGATCGGCTATCATTCGGTCACGAAAGAGGGCAGGCTTCGCATGCCAAGGTTTATCCGGGTGAGGTCAGACAAGTCTCCGGAGGAAAGCACGATCGCCCAGATCCGACCGGAACCCATCCACGAATACAGGGAAAAAAGAGATTTCCGGGTGACTCCCGAGCCACCGGGATCGGGCACGGGGTCCGGGACTAAGAGGATCTTCGTGGTCCAGGAGCACCATGCACGACGGCTCCATTACGACCTTCGGCTCGAGCACGAGGGTGTGCTGAAGAGCTGGGCTGTTCCTAAAGGCGTACCTGAAGAACCCGGAGAGAAAAGGCTCGCCGTCGAGACGGAAGACCACCCGATCGAGTATGGCTCGTTCGAGGGAACTATTCCTGCCGGGGAGTACGGTGCGGGCACGGTCAGTATCTGGGACAAGGGGCTCTATGAGGTGATGGAGTGGACCGAAAAGACGATAGAAGTCGTACTTGCGGGAAAACGCCTCAAGGGGCGTTACGTACTCGTGCGTTTCAGGAGGGCCGGCATGAACCAGTGGCTCCTCTTCAAAGCACCGGAATAAGACGTTGCAGAAGTCCCCAGGTGTATCGGCTGGATCTCATCCTGCCACAGGATAACCTGCAGGACTTACCGTCATGGAAGCAGGAAATGATGACCATGTCTCAAAATATTATCCGGTTTTGATGGGACTCTTCCCCGACCAGAGCCCATGAAGGTTGCAGTACTCCATTGCATGGAGAATTCCGCCTTTCTGGAGCTGGATCCGGAAAACCACCTCCGGTTGTGCATACCCGGGGGCGAACGATGACTTCGCGAGCATGAGGGGGTTGAATGCCCTTCCGTCCTCCTCGAGAAAGAGTGCGATCCACCTGATCGAGTGCTCGGCGGTATTCGGGTGTGGTCCGACTTTCACCTTCACCTCGAAGACTTCCCCGGATTTTACCGATTTGGGAGCCTCGATCTTCGGTGTGTGGCTCTCCCTCTTGCCTAGTGCTTCCCCCGCCGCTCCGTCGTACGTATAGATCATCGTTCCAAGACTCGTTTCCATTGGTTTCACCAACAACCCCAATAGACACCGCCCTATTAATACCTTTTCCAACACGCCCGATAATCCATTCAACAGGCCCGCTCATTATTATGAGATTAATTTTGAGGTAAAACTAAGCGTATGCAAATGAAGGCTGGTGAATTGTGCCAGCCTTCCCGGGCAAGAACAGCACGCCGTGCACCTGACCCTCAGCCTGTGATGGCGATCCTGCCGTCGGAATCACTGAGAAATCCCTCTTCGATCAGATTCTCAAGAATTCTTCCTGACCGGCCCCTGTCGTCTCCCGCCTTCTGCAGGAGATCTTCGAGCATGATACCCGGTTCCGCGAGAACGATCCGGAGGATGAGCCCCCGTATCTGCCGGTCCGATCCCCCGAAAGTGGATTGCCTTCTATAGTGACGGCTTCGCAGGTTCGGATTCCCGGCCGATCGCTTCAGGTGAGTCCCGTAGTCCATCAGGGCGTAATACCACTCCCTTGGATCGTCCCGGTCCAGGGTCTCTCCCACGAGCGGGAGGATCTCGCGGTCGGAAACGTCTTTTCCGCCCGGAAAAAAACAGTGGAGGAATACCCTCCTGATGTTTGTCTCGATGAAGACCACGGGGCGGTTCCAGGCGAAGGCACGGATCGCACAGG
>JAJRBP010000038.1 GCA_028679405.1 Methanoregulaceae archaeon
CCTGTGCTTCCCGCCTACCACACCGGCAAGTTCCCCCGGTGTGGTGCCGATCGCCCCGAGCGAGAGCGCGATCGAATCATCCTCGACCAGCCCGGAGATATCGTGGTGCTCCATGCCGGTAAACTCGCGCATCACCGGCTCGATCGAGTGGGAGTAGGGGCCGTGGCCGATATCGTGCAGGAGGGCTGCAGCGAGGACAAGCGCCCGTTCATCCCCCGGAACGCCGAGCTGCCGGCACATGATATCCGCAAGGTACATCGTCCCCAGGGAATGTTCGAACCTGGTGTGATTTGCACCAGGATAAACGAGGTACGAAAACCCCAGCTGCTTGATGTGCCTCAGCCGCTGGAGGAAGGGCGAATCAAGGAGCGGGATGATGAATTCCTCGACATCGATGTAGCCATGGACCGGATCCTTGATGATCTTCATGCCAATGGTAAAGAATCTTGATATAATGGTGATAAAAGTATGGAGCGATGATCACCTTTCTTTCGGGCGGTACCGGGACTCCGAAGCTCCTCCAGGGGGTCCGGGCCCTCGTCCCCGACGACGGGATCGCGGTGGTGGTGAATACGGCCGAAGACCTCTGGATCTCTGGAAACCACCTCTCGCCTGACGTGGACACGGTGACCTACCTCTTCGCAGGGACCCTCAACACCGATACCTGGTGGGGGATGAGGGGGGATACGTTTGTCACCCACGAGGAGGCGAAGCGACTGGGGGCCGATGAGTTCATCGCGATCGGAGACCGTGACAGGGCAGTCCATATCGCCCGCGGGGGACTTCTGCGGCAGGGGCGTACCCTGACGGAAGCGACATCTGATATCTGCAGGGCTCTCGGAGTCCGTGCGAGGGTGCTCCCCATGTGTGATACGGCGGTCGCCTCGATGGTCCGGACTCCCTCGGGGTGGGTCCATTTCCAGGAATACTGGATACGCCGCCGGGGAGAGGTGGATATCACGGAGATCGTGAGAAGGTCCGAAGTCCCGCCGGTACTCACCGACAAAGCCAGGAGGGCGATCCTTGAGAGCGAGGCGGTAATCATCGGGCCGAGCAACCCGGTGACGAGCATCCTCCCGATCCTCGAGTGCGGGGGCGTAAGGGAACTCCTCGGGAAACTCCCCGTAATCGCGGTAAGCCCGTTCATCGGGGACCGGCCGGTCAGCGGCCCTGCCTATGCACTGATGAAGGCGGCAGGAATGAAACCGGGATCGTACGGGACATATCGTCTCTACCAGGATTTTACCGACCTCTTTGTCCAGGATATCAGGGACACTGAGGAGGTTCCGGGTGCGATAAAACTCGATACCCTGATGACCGACACGAGCCGGTCCAGGGATCTCGCAGAGCGGATTCTCGCGAGGATCCCGGAGCTTTCCGCATCTTACGGGTGATACGGCGGGATCCGAAAGCCCGATACCTATTTGAGGATTTTCCTCCCATATAGCAGCAGGTGTGACGAATGGGAATTTTCCGGTCGCTGAAAGGAGCTCTCGGGGGAGAGAAGGGGGAACCCGACGACTTCTTCGAGTCGACGAAAAAGGCACTCACCTACGGGGGTATCGATGACCGGTGGAATGCGATCCGGGCAGCCGGCGAGCTTGGGGCAGCATTTATCGGCCCGCTCGCCGCTGCACTCTCCGACGAACACTGGATCGTCCGGCGGGGAGCGGGGGATGCCCTGGTAAAGATCGGGGAACCGGCCGTCGGCCCGCTGATGAAAGTGTTCGGGACAGGGAATGAAGCGACGAGGACCGAAGCGGTCCTGGCATTGCGCCAGATAGGACCGGCAGCAATCCCGAAGCTCCTCGAGGGGATCTCTGATAACTCGCCCGGGATCAGGCGTGGATCCATCGCCACGCTCGCCGCCATCGGAGACCCGGAGGTGGCGGCAAGGGTGCTCCCCGCACTCGATGACCCGGACCCCATGGTCAGGCAGGAAGCGGCGGGGGCCCTCGGTGCGCTTGGAGCCACGACCGCCGTGGACCCGCTCATCAGGATGCTGTCCGACCCGGTCGCCAGGGTCAGGACGGCAGCGATGCGGACGCTCGCCGCCTTCGGGGGAGCATCGGTCGGCCCGCTCATCGCCGCCCTCTCCTCCGACAGGGAAGAGATCACCCAGCGGGCTTCCGTCATACTCATCACGATAGGCGAGGAGACCATTGATCCCCTGTTGTCGGCACTCGAAGCAGGCGACCCCGCAACCCGGAGAACCGTACCCCCCATCCTCTCCCGGATTGCCGAGCCGCGGGTGATACCCCAGCTGATCGGGGCACTCGACGACGAAGACACCGGGGTCAGGCGGGAGGTGGTGAAGGCCCTCGCAGCCCTCGAACCATCTTCGGTATTATCCCTTGTCGAGGCCTTCAGGCAGGGGACGCCGCGGGTAAGGGGAGGCGCAATGGAAGCTCTCTCGCTTGTCGGACCTGATGCCGCGGTGCCCCTCTTTCCCTCCCTCTCGGACAAAGAGCCCAACGTACGCAGGTGGACCGCGGTCCTCATCGGGGAGATCGGTGACGGGCGGGCGATCGAACCCCTGAATACGCTTGTGAGGG
>JAJRBP010000090.1 GCA_028679405.1 Methanoregulaceae archaeon
CAGGGCTCGTATCGTCCGGGGCCATCCCGACCGGTGTGGTGTTCACCACCACTTCCGGAAGGATCTTTCCGAAGTCGTCCGGAGGGGCGGACCTGCACCCGAACCGGCTGGCGAGCTTCTCACCCCTCTCCATGGTCCGGTTCAGGATCGTGATGTCCATGTCGAGCGACCTGAGGGCATACACCGCGGCAGCTGCGGCCCCGCCCGCCCCAAGGACGACTGCACGTGCGCCCCGCCGGTGCTGGAGCGGGTCGCGTATGCCGATCCAGTCGGTGTTGGAGGCGAATGCCTTTCCACCGCAGAAAACGATCGTGTTTGCAGCCCCGATGGCCCTCGCATCCGCGTCGATCTCCGCGCAGTACTTAAGTATCTCTTCCTTGAAGGGGATGGTGACGGACAGCCCCCGGAAATCGAGGAACCGGGCGTTATGTACGACCTCTGCGCAGTCCTTCCAGCAGAGCCTGGTATAATGGCTGTTGATGCCGTATTCCCCGAAGAGCGCATTGAAGAGCGGCGGACTCTTCGAGTGTCCGCAGGGGTTCCCGGCGATGCCGTAGAGCCTCGTGAGCGGGTCGGCGGCCGGTCCGATGAGCGTCGATTCGAGCTCGCGCAATTCGGATACAGGCAGCCCGGTCCCGGAGAGGAAGAGTATCCCTGCATTCTTCCTGGCACGGTCGACGCTTCCCTCGGTGAGTATGCGCTGGATGACGAGTGCGACCTCGTTTGCATCCTTCCTGTCGGTATCGACGCAGAAATCTGCTGCTCCCCGGTATGCCCGGGCACGGACCTGCAGTAATTCCCTGATCTCCTCACGGAGCGGGAGTTTTGTGAGGGGAGGGCGTTCTGTGGCCGCGATCCGGCTCTCGATCGTGGCCGCTTCCGCCTGCAGGAGAAATACGACGCCCCCGCGCCGGAGCCTCGCCACGTTGCCCGGGTCGAGGATCGCACCGCCGCCAGTGGCGATCACGCAATCTCCGACAGGGAGGGACCCGATCACCCGGCATTCCCTGGCGCGGAACTCAGTCTCGCCGAAAGTGGAGAATATCTCGTGGATCGGCATCCGCGACTGTTCCTCGATGATTTTGTCCGTGTCGAAGAACGGGAGACCGAGGAGGCGGGCAAGGAGTACGCCCGTCCGGGTCTTCCCTGTCCCGCGGAACCCGCAGAGGATCACCCGCGGCAGAGTCCCGCCCCCTGAAACGCTTTCCAGTAGCCAGGGAATGACTTCTCCACGCACTCTGCATCTTCGATCACGATATCGCCTGTGCCCAGGCCAAGGACTGAGAAACTCATCGCGATCCGATGGTCGTCATGTGTCTGGATCCTTCCCCCGTGGAGAGGAGCAGGGACGATCACAAGGGCGTCTTCCTCAACCGTGACATTCCCGCCGAGGCTGTTAAGGAGATCCGCGGTTGTCCTGACCCGGTCGCTCTCCTTGTACTTCAGGTGCGAGATCCCCGAGATCCGGCTCATCCCATCGGCGCAGGCGGCAACCATACACAATGTCTGTACCGTGTCAGGGGATGAAGACATATCGATCTCGATCCCGCGAAGAGGGCCGGTGGATTCCACGGTGAGTGCATCCCGGCCGCAGGAGACCTGACATCCCATGGTTTCGAGTGCCCCGACGAATGCCCTGTCTCCCTGGGCCGAGTCGGGGTCCAGGTTCGAGACCTGCACCCGCCCCCCGCAGATCGCCGCGATCGCGAAGAAGTACGATGCCGAAGTGTAGTCCCCTTCGACGGAATAGGTCCGCCCCTTGTACTTTCGGCTATTCCTCACGGTGAACTGCCTGTATCCGTCCCGGGAGACCAATGCGCCGAATTTCTCCATGATATCAACGGTGACGTCGATGTAGGAACGGGAACTGACCGGCCCGGGAAGGGAGACCGTCACCTCTTCACCGGCATAAGGGGCCCCGAGAAGGATGGAAGAAACATACTGGCTGCTCATCCGTGCGTCGACTTCCACACGGCCCCCGTGAAATCTGCCATCAACGGTCACCGGCGGGAACCCGACCTTCCCGAGGTACCTGATCTCAGCTCCGAGCACTCTCAGTGCATCGCAAAGCGGGGCGATCGGGCGCTCCTGCATTCTTCTGCTCCCGGTCAGCGTAACGGCACTCCGCGAGAGGAGTGCGACGGTGGCCAGGAGCCGGAGGGTCGTGCCAGAGTTACCGGCGTCAATCGTACACTGTTTTTCGCAGTCGAGATCCCCCCCTGATCCGTCGATCGCCCAACCTTCGGGGACATCCTCGATATTGATGCCGAGTTGTTCCAGCGCCTGCCTCGTTATCAGGGTGTCCTTCGAGACCAGCGGGTGCCTGACCACCGATCTTCCCTCAGCGAGTGAGCCCGCGATCAATGCCCGGTGGGTATAACTCTTCGAGGGAGGGGCTTCGAACGAGAGATCCACGTCCCTTGTCTTCCGGATCATGACCTCCATTCCGGCACCTCAATCCGCGAGTACATTCCCAGGTTCTTCACCTTGGTAAGGGAAGAGAGCTCGGCGATTGCAGCTTCCCAGTCCCCCGTGCATTCGAGGTCGATGAAGAATACGTACGTGCCTATCCCGCGCTTCGAAGGACGGGACTCGATCCTGGTGAGGTTGATACCCCGCTTCGAAAAAACACCCAGCAGGTCGTAGAGAAGTCCGGACCGGTTTACCTCGGGATCGATGAGGACACTGCACTTATCACCGGAGGCCTGTCCCGGGAGCGCGGAGACGAGGACGAACCTGGTGGTATTGTCAGGGCTGTTCTCGATAAAAGAACGGATGACCGGGATTCCATACCTGTGTGCGGTCATCTCGGGGACAATCGCGGCAGACGAGCGGTGCTTCGTCACCTCCACCGCACTCTGGGCGTTGCTGCCCGTGTGGACGACCTCTTTCCCAAGTTCCTCGATAACGATGCTGCACTGCTCGTGAGCCTGGGGATGGGCATATACCACGTCGACATTTTCGAGGGGAACGAAGGCGGCCAGGTGATGATGGATCTTCATGTACGTCTCCCCTGTTATCGTGATCGCCATGCTCTGAAGGCAGTCGAGAGATGCCCCGACCCCTCCGGCTTCGCTGTTCTCGAGGGGGATGACCCCGATCCCTCCCCCCTTCTCAACCTCAGCGCAGATCCGGTGGATTGTCGGGAGGAGAATCACGTCGTCCCCGTTGAGTCTTCGCGCGACCTCCTCTGAGAAGGTCCCTTCGGGCCCGAGGGCGAGAAACCTCATCGCTTCACCATGCATGCGATAAGGTGGTCGGTGAGGGCCGAGGCCTCGCGGCAGTACGGCCCGAAATATTCGGCGTCCTCGGCGAATGCCTTCTCGAATGACCTGGGACCGGGGTCTCCGGCAGCTGCCCGGAGCCGCTTGATCGCCCCCCCGTACGCTTCGAGCACTTCGGGGACATACGGGTTTAACTGGATGATATCGGCGTAGAGTCCGGGCTCCTGCGAGAGGAGACGCCCCACGAGGCCCATCTCGATCTGGTATACCGGGCTCATGAAAGCCCTGGTCTCGCCCGGCCTGGTACCGACGCTGCGCATCGTCTCGGCGATGCCGAGCGTGACGAAGTGGGTCAGGCCCTGGACGATCGCCATCATGCGGTCATGGTGGTCGGGCGTGGTAATAGTGATCGATGCCCCTTCCCCCCTGAATATCTCAAGTATCGACCCGAGCGACTCCTCGTCGCATCGTGCGGGCGTCACGACGATCGTCTGGTCGAGAAGTGACTGGACGCCGGGACCGAACATCGGGTGGAATCCGACCACTTTTGCACGCGATTCCAGCATCGCCTTCACCGGGGCGGCCTTGAGGGAGGTCAGGTCGCAGAAGATCTGTGATTCGGAAAGGACAGGCGCGATCTCATGGATCACACCGGTCGTGGACCGGATCGGGACTGAAACCATCACGAGGTCCGAGTCGGAAGCGATCTCCCTGTTCGATCTCCCGCTCCTCTTCCCGTTCACCTCGACATCGTGCCCTGCCCGTCCGAACACTCCCGCGAACAGGGTGCCCATGCGGCCGGTGCCACCGATAATCCCTACCTTCATCAGATCATTTCTCCAGGATCTTTTCCTTTACCGCGACCCCGAAGTGTCTTCCGCCCTCGGACGTGTATCCGATCACGCAGTCCCCGACCGAGAGGGCGACGACAGACTTTGCACACCCGTCCTCTGTCACGAGCCTGATTGTCTCGGCATTCTGGAGGACGAGGCCCATCTTCGAACCGGAGGACTCCGCCTCGATGAGCAGGAGTGGTCTCCGCTCGATCTTTACCCTTCCCACAACCTCCTCCTTTGCCTTCCCGCAGGAGTCGGTGACGAGCACCCGGTCGCCGACCTTCAGGTCAGACAGGTACGAGGTCTTTCCGCCCGGCATGAGAGCATAGGCATGGACCGCACCCGCATTGACACGGAATGGTCTCGGTGCCACATAGGGGTTTTCAAGGGTTTCCGCATGCACGAGAAGGAAGCCGGACGAGGTGTTCCCTACGAGCATCCCTTCCCCGTCCGAGAGCATCGAGCAGGTATCCACGCACACCCTGTCTCCCATTCCCACCGGCCT
>JAJRBP010000065.1 GCA_028679405.1 Methanoregulaceae archaeon
GCAACCAGGAGGGCTGGAATACTCCGGGTGCAGAGCGGACCTTCTCGCAGAGCTCGTCCGCCGTCCGTGCAGGTGAACTGATCGGATCCGGCCATGTGTGCCAGGCCGTCGAACGGACGGGTGAATCGCATACCATCGACGAAATGGTGGGACGGGTCAACATGGAGCGCTATTACCGGACGGGTATCTGCGATTCCGCATACGACGGCGTCCTCTCGGGGGACGAACAGATCTCCGAGGCTCTTGCCGGACATTACGGTCCAGAACACATTTACTCAGCGACGAGCCTCGAGACCTATGCTGAGTGTCCGTTCCACTATTTTCTCGGGAAAGTCATGGGGCTTGAAGAACTCCCCGAGATCGAGCCGGACCTCTCAGCAAGCGACCGCGGGACGGTCATCCACGAGATCCTGTCCACATTCTACCGGAGGTGGCGTGCCGGCGGGCATGTGAAGGTCAGTCTCACGGCGATTGCCGAGGCCACGGAACTCATGAGGGAGATCGCAGAAAAAGAGCTTGCCCGGTTTTCGTTCAGGAGTCCCCTGTGGGAGGCGACCTGCATCAGGATGCGTGGCGGAAGCCTTACCGGCCCGGGATATTTCGAGAAGTTCCTCGCAAAGGAGGTGGATGAAGAGGGCTCTCCGCTCGCTCCGGCACATTTCGAGTTCTCCTTCGGGATGGGAAAGGAGGAGTCCGACGACCCGGCATCGGTCGCTGAGGCGGTCGAGCTCGTCTCTCAGGACGGGTCGGAACGGGTGCGGATCAGGGGCAGGATCGACCGGATAGATCTCTCTCCCGACGGCTCTTTCCTGATCTACGATTACAAGACCGGGGCACAGCACCCGAAGTACCGTGATATCGAGGGGGGGAAGGCACTTCAGCTCCCCCTCTACCTCCTTGCGTTCGAGTCGGTCTCGGGAAACCGGGGGGTTGCGGCCGGGTACTACAGGATCCGGAAAGAAGTCGAGAGCAGGATGGTGCTCTGCGACGAGGCCGGGAAGTGTCTGATTATGTCAAGGACGAAGGCCTCGCCCGACTTTGCAGGGGTGATCGGCCGGTCCAGGGACTATGCGCTCGACTACATCCGGAGGATCCGGAAGGGTGAGTTTCCCCTCCCGCACGAAGAGGAATGCCCGAATGCGTACTGCGGGTTCAGGCGGATATGCCGCTTCAACCCGTTCCGGGCCTGCGGTTCCGGGGAGGGGTCCTGATGGCCGCGACCCCGCGACAGGCCGAGGCGATCTCCACTCACGACCGGAGCATGGTCGTGACGGCCGGCGCAGGTACCGGGAAGACCTACGTGCTCGTCAGGAAGTACATCGACCTCCTGGAGTCCCAGGATGTACAGGTGCCGGAGATCCTTGCGCTCACCTTCACGGACAAGGCTGCGGCCGAGATGAGGGAACGTATCAGGAAGGAGATCTCCCTGCACGAAGGGCTGGCATGGGAGAAGGCGGCCGAGGACTTCATGATCGCCCCGGTCCAGACGTTCCACTCCTTCTGTGCGCAGGTCCTCCGCGAGTTCCCGATCGAGGCAGGTCTGGAACCGGGATTTGTCGTGCTCGACGAACGTCAGGCCCTGCACATCCATGGGGAGGCATTCGAGGAACTGGTCCATACCTCACAGCCCGGACCGGTCAGCGATGCGGTCGTTCATGTGCTGTCAGTAACCGACCAGTACCCCCTCCGCTCGATACTCGCTGCGATCTACGGGAAACGGTGGTGGTACGACCGGTTCTTTGATGCGTTTGCCCGGGATGAGTGCACGGTGGTCTCGACCTGGGTCCGGGAAATCCACGAATTCCGGGACAATGAGATCCGCGACCTGGCCAGTGACAGGTCGTTCTCGACCGCAGTCTCGACCCTGCTTGGTCTTGCCTCGCAGTACGAGGGTGCGGATGACAGGGCGGCTGCGTACCTCTGCGAGATCAGGCCGCTGCTCGGACAGCTTGGCGCGGGATCGTCCCCGGAGGAGTTCTGTTGCGCTGCAACCGCCCTCATCGGGAAAAAACCGGGGAACGTCGGGAGCAGGAAAGTCTGGGACGAGGATGACCTCTCGAGCTTCAGACGGGCACGGAAGGACCTTGCCGATATTCTCGAACGGAAGAAATCGCTCTTCCGGATGACGGTTGACCCGGCCGATCCGGTTGTCACCGGATCAGTACAGTTCCTCCGCCAGCTCTCGCTCGTCTTCTCCCGTTACAGAGAACTCGTGGAGAAGGGGAAAGCGAACGCGGGAGGTCTCGATTTCGGGGACCTTATCCTCCAGGCCAGGCGGCTGTTCCTCGAGCAGGGGGACCTTGTCAAAACGCATTTCAAGCCGAGGTACCGGTATATCCTCGTGGATGAGTTCCAGGACACCGACCCGACCCAGTTCGATATCATCCTCTCGATCGTCGGAACACCCGACCCCTCGACCAACTGCCTGTTCATCGTCGGAGACCCCAAACAGTCCATCTACCTCTTCCGGGACGCCGATGTCACGAGGTTCAAGGAGGCGCAGCGGATCATCCTCGATGCCTGCCTCGGGCGGGTGGTCAGCCTCGACACGAGTTTCCGGAGCACGAAGGAGGTCATCGCGCTCACCAACCTCCTATTCTCCCGCCTTTTCGCCTCGACTGAGAAGCCCTGGGAGTTCGGGTACGAACCGATCCTCGCAGCCGAAAGCCGGCTTTCGCACTCGGGCTCCCTCGAACTCCTGCTCGCGCCTGGCGGAGACGATTCCGCCGCGACAAAACGGAGCGAAGCCGATATGGTCGCCAGGAGGATCTACCGCCTCGTCCGCGACCATCCTGCGACCAGTGGGACGACGGGGGATCAGCCTGAAAACAAAAATCAGGTCCAGGCAGATACCGGGGAGTCATTCGGACCCGGGATACACGGTCCCGTCCAGGTATACGAGGAGATGAAGGATCGATCCTTTATCCAAAGGCCGGCCCGGTATGGCGATGTTGCGATCCTTCTCGAAGCGCGGTCCAACCTCTCATATTACCTCCAGGCCCTCTCCACTTACGGAATCCCTTACTACGTCCACGGTGGAACGGGGTTTTATTCCAGGCAGGAAGTGTACGACCTGTACAACCTCCTCCGCTTCCTCGAACACCGTCACGACGACATCAGCCTCGCCGGCGTGCTCCGGTCCCCGTACTTCGGGCTGCCCGATACCGAACTCTACCTGATCGCACAGGAGCACGGGCGGACGCTGTGGCACAAGCTGGAACGGTACGCAGAGAAGACATCACCGTTCCCGGCGAACGGGAATGGACCAGCCGTGGATGCGGAGAAGACCTCCCGACCCTTATTGACTGGCAGTCCGGAACAGGGTGCATCCGCAAAAGCGGCACGGGCCCGGGATCTCCTCTCCGGGTGGCAGAAGATTTCCGGGCGCACGAGCCTCGTCACCCTCATCAGGAAGATACTCTCGGATTCCGGGATCTACACCGTCTATGCCGCACTTCCCGACGGGAAACAAATCCTCGCGAACGTCGAGAAGATGATCGCGATGGCCCGGAGCCGGGAAGCATCAGATACGTATGCCCTCGCCGATTTCACCGCCGATATCAGAACCGCAATGGACGAGGAGGAGCGGGAGGGCGAGGCCCCGCTCGATGCCCTCGCCGAGAATGCCGTCAACATCATGACCGTGCACGCCGCGAAGGGTCTCGAGTTCCCCATCGTCATCGTCCCCGACATGGGCCGTGGTTTCCGGGAGAAGTATCCTCCGATCATGATTGGGGACAACCCCCTCCTCGTCGGCGTAAAAGTCCCGAATCCCAACGACAACTACGATCTCGCGGAAACCCCCGTCCTTACCGCCCTCCGGGAGATGCAGCGCCAGAAAGAGCGTGCCGAGCGGAAGAGGCTGCTCTATGTCGCCCTCACCCGGACGAGGGACCACCTGATCATGAGCGGGACCGCCCCCGAAAATCCGGATCTCTCGATCAACCTCGCGACCTCACGGATCGAATGGATCTTCCCGGCGCTCGGGATAACCGGGGATGCGATCGCAGCCGGCGGGATAGATCTGTCTATCGACGGGAGAACGATCCGGCTCGCAATCACGAGCGATCCTGCAGCCATCCCGGCGGAGACCGGCCGTGTTGAGCCTGAATTGATCGAGGTTCCTGCGGAGTGCACGGGAAAGAGCGGGACATGGACAATG
>JAJRBP010000207.1 GCA_028679405.1 Methanoregulaceae archaeon
GTACTTCCACAATTCTGCGCCGGCCCCGTCATTCCCATCGGCTTGGAAATACAGGGCGCCATTGTAGACCGCCATGCAACCAGGGTTTGAACTGCCAACGCCAGGGTAGATATCGGCCACCCGCTGGGCACCAATGGCAGGATCGTACTTCCTCAATTCACTGCCTGCACCGTCGTTCCCATTGGCGCGGAAATACAGGGCGCCATTGTAGACGGCAAGGTCACGAGGCCATGAACTGCCAGCGCCGGGGTAAATATCGGCCACCCGTTGGGCACCACTGGCAGGATCGTACTTCCACAATTCTATGCCGACGTCGTCGTTCCCATTGGCGTTAAAATACAGGGCGCCATTGTAGACGGTGAGGTACGAAGGGTTTGAACTACTAGCGCCACTCCAGATATCGGCTACGTTATACAGTGATATGATCGCCTCTCCCATGATCTCACCTTCTGTCGACTGTCCCTCCTGGGCAAGGACGGGTGCCGTCGCGATACCTGCCACGGCACAGAGGAGCACCACACCAATGATTGTATAGAGAACTCCCAATTTCATCTAAATCCCCTCAAGATTGCTGTACCAAGCGGATAATCACCTAGAACATGATCTACCATACTCGATATGCACCCCCATGGGTCCCCCGCTTGAATATGATTCCTCATAGGGATGCACAGGCATAAACATTCCCTAACACTGATGGGAGAGTCAACATCATACTTGAGCGAGGGTATTCTACGACTGTGGGGAGATGGAGGACTCTCGAATTTCTGGAATGAAATGAGCAAGAATCGTATCTGTTGTCTCCTCACACTCCCATTTTCCGTGAAGACGCGGGTCTCCCAAACATTTATCACTATAGTGCCGGATTACAGGTGCGAGGGCGGAAATGAGGAAAATCATTGTCCTGTCTTTTATTACGCTCGATGGTGTGATGCAGGCCCCCGGGGGACCGGATGAAGATCGTTCCGGCGGCTCCAATACGGCGGGTGGACAGTCCCGTTCTTCGATGAGTTCTCCGCTGCAGAGATGGCCAGGTAACTGAGCAGGCCTTTCGATCTCTTACCAGGGCGAAAGACTTACGAATTTTTGCAGCCTGCTGGCCTTACGTGAAAACCGATAACGATCCCATTGCAGCCGGGATTAATGGCGCAAAGAAGTATGTAGCCTCGAAAACCCTGGTGAATCCAGGATGGAATTCCGTTGTCATCAAGGAAGATATCGTGGAAGAGATTAAAAGACTGAAGGAGCTTGAAGGACCAGAATTACAGGTTCACGGCAGCGGTAACCTTATTCAGATACTTCTGAAGCACGACCTGATCGATGAATTCTGGCTGAAAATATTCCCTGTCACACTGGGTTCAGGAAAGCGCCTTTTTGCCGAAGGCACGGTTCCGGCAGCTTTCAGGCTGCTGGAATGCAAAATTTCCCCGAGCGGAGTGATCGTTGCGTCATTCCGGCGGGCGGGAGAAGTTACCACCGGATCATTTTCATAATAGATCAAATGAATTGGAGAGATGGAACCATCCACCCAACAAAAATCATTCAGAAACTCCCGGGTGCTTCTGCCTGAATTTCTCCGGCAAAGCCCCGCGAAATCCTGCCGGATCCCCCGGGCCGGATCGTATCCCTGACATTCCAGGATACCGACTGGCGCTCGCGCTTCTGTAGATATCATATTTAAATTCAGCACGAGTACTCCGTATCATGGCACTTGATCCCCACATGCTCCGTGTCCTTAAGGAAGCAGAGCAGATGGCGATAGCCGAAGAAGTGGAGAGAAAAGGCCATGTAATGGAAAAGTCGTGGGGGTATCGCCTTGATCCTACCCGTTGCGAAGTCTGCCGCCGGAATACCGCTGCAGGATGGATACCTTTGCACGACCCGTTTCCAAGCGGCCACCAGACCGCCCCTGCTCATGACGGGTGCCGGTGCAGGACTATTACCAGGATCAGGCCGGGACAGAGGTGAGATCCCGTTGTTGGGAGAAGACATTTTTCAGGGAAGAGACTGTTCTGAAAAAAAAGACCAAATCACCTTGGATGGATCTGCACCTCCCGGTTGCGATACACTTTTTCCGGGGCCGGCAGAAAAGATTGTATCGACGAACATTTCAAAGATCGAGCTTGGAAGGATTAAGCGGGCGGCAGACATCATGAGTATTCATGAAGGGTCACAATGAGCGACATGAGAGTGTTAACCCTAATCGCGCTCCTGGCTTTTCTTCTCACTCCTGGTGCAGCTGCTGTTCCCGGGTCTTTTGGGACTTTACAGGCTGAAGAGTCCGGAGTATCCCACTGGGTCAGCGGATACTACGTTGCATACCAGCGTGACCTCCTGCCGCCCGGAAAGATCGAGTGGTCCGGCATGACCCACCTCATCTTCGGCCGGGTAACTGCGAACCCTGACGGAACGATCAACCAGGATTTTGACATCGGTGCTCCCGATGGACCGGCCCTTGCGAGGAAGGTGGCCAGGCTCGCCCACGCACATAACAAGACGGCTGTCCTGATGCTGGGGGGCGCCGGGAGCGGCGAGGGAATATATCTGGCGGTCCGGGACCATCGGGCGGAATTCATCTCGAACCTCGTCGGGGTAATGGAAACGTACGGGTACGATGGTCTCGACCTCGACTGGGAGGACGAGGTGGACTGGGATTTGTTTGTCACTTTCGCGAAAGAACTCCGGGAGAAAGCTCCGGATGCAGTCCTCACGATGCCGGTAGGGGCAATCAATTCCAATTATCAGACGGTTATCCCTCAAACGGTGCTGATCGCGAGGTACCTGGACCAGGTTAACCTGATGACCTACTACCCTGGCACCGCATGGGCAGGATCGGGGTGGCACTCATGGTTCAACTCGCCTCTGAAGGGTGCGAAACCAACCACGCCCGTATCAATTGCGGATTCCCTTGCTAGATATTCGGCAGCGGGTATCCCGAAGAGAAAGCTTGGGATGGGGATTGGGTTCTATGCAATCGGCTATTCGGGTGGGATCACCGGCCCGGACCAGCCGACTACCGAAGGCTGCATACGGGGAGGGGACAACGACTATCCGCTCTCCATGCTTTACGGGAAGAACGGAGAATACAACGAGAGGTTCCGCCGCTGGGACCAGGCGGCCCTCGAGCCATATCTCAGTCTCCCAAAGCCCGATCTTTTTGGGTGCCGGTATGTTTCGTTCGAGGACGAGCAGTCGATCCTTTCGAAAGGAGCGTTTACACGGGCGAAGGGATACGGCGGGATCATCATATGGACGATCAACCAGGGGTACGTGGGTTCTCACAGTGATCCTTCGTTCCTGATGAAGGCCCTGCGAAAAGGGTTCATCGCCCCGGACGAACCCGGGACAGTTGCAGTCTCGGTTTACCCGCGCAATGTGTCGATTCACAGCGGGCAGAGTGTAAGGTTCAGGGCGCTCGTCACCGGGGCGCCCAACAGGAACGTATCGTGGACCGTGCAGGAGACATCGGGAGGCTCGATCAACCCGCAGGGAGTATATAGTTCCCCCTCAGGGTTGCCCCCAGGTTCGTCGAAGGTTTTTCATGTCATTGCACGAAGCAGAGCAGATCGGACTAAATATTCCAGGGCTGCGATAAATGTTCGCCCCTGATTCTTTATGGCGTGGCTGTTTGAAGAGAGGAACACCCATGTGCCGGAGGATCTGCGCGGATTCCCACCCGGGGACACAATTCAGGTTCAGGCCCCGCCCTTCTCCATCAGTCCGATCAGCACCCGCAGGTCCAGCCATATAACAAATTCAGGATCCCCTGAACCTTTTGAGGATGATCCACGAATAATGCCTTTGACAAGCTGGTTCCGGTTGTCAAGAATTGAAGAGGGATCTTCCACCATGTCGCCGGATATTGTGGTAACGGTCCTGATCTCGTCCACGATCAGACCGGTCAGGATCCTGGTGGCAGATTCCCTCAGGACGATTACGACGCGTTTTCTCTCGCCGGGCCCGCCTTCAGGGATGTTCAGAACCCCGGACGGATCGAGGATTACCATGTCCTCCCCCCGGTATTGTGAGATATGATGCAGGCCGACAGGGTAGGTCTTTACCGCCCGTGCGAATGCCCCGACCAGTCTTGCCCCGGAGTAAACGGTCCGGGAGTCATGGCCGATGACCTCGCGGACGTCTGCCAGGTCGACCGCATAAACTTCCTTTCCTATGGAGAATTCGATGACGTCTCTGGTACCATTCATCGGGGCCAGTCTTCTCTCCTCATGATTCTGGTGCTGTACAATGGCAAATATTTGCCGGACCAGTCCTGAGAAGGATATACCTCACGATCCCCGGTTTTTTGCCAATTTTCCAGGATCGATATCGTTCCTGATGAGGGAGAAAAAAAGATCGTGCCCCGATGTCGGTCAGTAGCCAGTCCCATAGTAATACCCGTCCTCGCTCCGGACATGCACCGGCACGCAAAAGAGCCCTCCGATCAGCTCGTCGGTAAGGATCTCCTCTTTCGGGCCGTCGCTTACGAAAGTACCCCCCTTCATAAGGACCACCCGGGAGATCTCGGGGATGATATCGTGCAGGTTATGGGTAACAAGGACGATGCCGGTTCCGGCCTGTGCGATCTTCCGGAGGACACGACGGAAGGCATGGAGTGCGTGAAGGTCGAGGCTGTTCGTCGGCTCATCGAGAATAAGGGTGCCCGGGTCGTGGACAAGAGCTCTGCCTATGAGGAATCTCCTTGCCTCTCCGGAGGAGAGCGTGTTCATCGGCCGGTCGAGGAGGTGACCGATCTCAAGGAACTCCGCTGTCTCGCATGCCTTTGCCCTCATCTCCGGTGAAATTTCCTGGTTGAACAGGCCGATGCTCGAGAAATATCCTGAAAGGATCGTATCCATACCGGTGGTCTTCCTCGTATAGCTGAACTGGAGGTCGTTTGATACCACGCCGAGGTGGGACCGGAGGGAGAAGACATCCCAGACCTCCTTTCCCATCATGCGGAATATAACCGGCCCGTCGTTGATGACAGGGTAATACTCCCTCGTGATCGTCCTGATGAAGGAGGATTTTCCTGAGCCGTTCGGCCCGAGGATGGCGATATTTTCGCCGGCCCGGATTGTGAGCGATACCGAGTCGAGGACCGGCCTCCCTCCCCGTACCACTGTCACGTTCGAAAGTTCCAGCAGGGGAGATGGGTCGTGGCCGGGGTTTTCTGGAAGTTTCATGGATTTTATCCGGGATCCGGCAGGCATGTTATCGTGCAATTTCCGGATTGTTAATATATTTTCTTCGGATTCTTCCTTATAGTCTTGGGATGCGCGATGCGTATTTGTGGAGTATCCAGGTCGAATGGTACCAGAACCTCTGAAACCCACCCATGGATCCTGCTCCCGGTGAAACTGAGAAAGATGCATTCCCTGGGACCACGGACCAGGGAGTATCCCGATCAGATCCTGGCGATCCTCCTGGCACATGGACCAGAGAGCTGACTGCTCCGGTTTTTTCAGATGGGTAAAAATACAGAGCAATACCATCATTTTTACAGGAGATACAATTCCTCACTCCACGAGTCAGCGGGATGGGACCGGACGGATGACCGCCAGGCCATGCAAGGGAACCGGCATCCCGGCCCGCTCCCTCCCGCTCATCATCCTCGCAGCGGTCCTCATCATGATCCCGGCATCTGCCGGTTCGGAACCGGACGGTCCTGCACTGCAGAATGTGACGGCCCCCCAACAGGTGTGGATCGGGGTCTACATCATGGATTTAAATAATTTTAACGTTGCAGACGGAACATTTGTCACAAATTTTTATATGACGCTCGAATCCGATTCCCCTGTGTCCATTGCGGACCTCGATTTTGTGAACGGGCATGCGACGTCTGTCGATACCCTCCTCGACAGCCCCAACGAAAAGAGCTACCGGATCTTTGCCCAGATGACTGCCGATCCGGACCTCCGCCTGTACCCGTTCGACCGGCATACCCTCCCGATCGAGATCGAGCCTAAACTCTACGATGAGAGCAGGATGGTCCTCCTGATTCGCCGGAATTCTACCGGGCTGGAGCCGGGAACAGACCTTGCGGGGTGGAGGTTAATCGGCGAAACCGCCGTGATCACATCCAAGACCTATCCCCAGAGCGTGACCCCCTGTTCCCGCGCCGCTTTTCGTTATGACATCAGGAGAGATACCACCTCGACGATTCTGAAATTTTTTCTCCCGATCCTGCTCCTCCTTGTCATTTCCCTTTCTTCCCTGGTGATGAAAGGGTCGTCCCGGCTCGGACTGGACGCATCGATGTTTATCGTTGCGGTATTTATTCACTGGCGTATCTCAGATGCAGTCCCGCTCGTTGCCTATGCAACGTTTCTGGACATATTCATGATCATTACCTACGCGACCATCGCTATGGTCCTTATCTCAGGGATCCTCATTCAGAAATTTGCGGAATCCAACGACTCCGCCCGTGCTGAAACTGTCAACCTCTGGTCGGTCCGGATCATTCCTGTTGTCTCAATCACGGCCTACGTCCTGCTTTTTCTTGCACTCCTGGCTTAGTTGGACGAAAAAACGGTGAATATCGGTACCGGTTTATTCACTTATCCGCGGCATGAACACGAACCGAATCGGATCAATGACCCCGGGGATGTTGATAGTAACCGCACTCCTGGCCGCACCGGCATTTTCAGATTGTTTGTATCATTCATCGCGCAATTACCGGCATCGGGGACAATATCAATTGATCTTGTCACTTCCGGACGGGGAAAGGTCCGTCATCATCCGCGTCACGAACAGAACCGGTTTCCGGGGGGGCTCATGCCGGTATAGCGACAAAAAGGATTATGGCATTGATAAAGACGCATCTCATTTATTACAAAGATTCGTATCAAAGTTCTTATGCGACAGCAACCTTATCTGATCGCATCCAGAATTGGAAATACAGGAGAGAAAAAAATTGGCACGGATCTTACGGTACCTCTTTATCTTCCTGCTCCTGATCCTTTGCGCCCATTCGGTATCCGGAGCGATCAGTGTCCAGAACATCGTGATCACCCCCTACGGGGACCTTATCTCAGGACAGAGCCCTCCCAACCGGGTCTCGATCTCATATACCATCAACTTCATCGCTGAAGGCGGGGTGACGTTCCAGGACTCCTACACTCTCGGGATGTCGACCGACCTTGACAACGCCCGCTGGTCGTACACGACGCTGCTCGACGGGGTTGCTACCTCACCCCTGACTGCGGTCGGCAGGAGCGTCAATGTCAACGGGTGGGTACTCTCGTATCCGTCCAGGAGAGAGGTCTCGATGCGGGTAAACCTCTCCGGGGACGTCCCGGCGGTCACCGCGAGCACGAGAAAGACCCTCATAAAGATCGGGGTTTACAGCGGATCGACTGAAATAAACCCGGGCCTTGGGGTAACCCGCGAGGCGAACGTGATCCTTCCGGGAAGTCCGTTCGAAAGTCCCGGAGCCACGACGATCCAGACGACGGTCCAGGCCGAGGAGACTTTTCCGGATATTCCAGGACCGACACCGGGGGATTCCGGTCCCGCTCCATCTTCGCTGGTCATATCGGCGGGTATCCTGATGGCGATCCTCCTCGCGGTCTCCTTCATCCCGCTTGGGCTGCTTGTCTTTCATGACCACTTCGGGATCGGTGAGCTCGAGATCCCACACCCGCCACGTACCCGGCTTATGGTCGCCATCATCCAAATCCTCTGCGGGGCAGGCCTCCTCTTTGTCCTGAGCTCGCTCCAGGACATGTATACGGCACTTGCCGCACTGGGCCGGGCCCCGGTCTTCGCGGTGCCGGTGCTCGTCCTGGTCTCATACTTCGCTCTCTCCGCGTTCGCACTTGCCATAGGCTCCTTTCTCTCCAGGGCGTTTCACTGGACCATCAGGGTGCACGTGATACTTTCTCTGGTGACCTTCATTGTCGGGCCGGTGGCACTCTATCTCCTTGGAAGCACCGAGGGAGCACCCCAGGCAGGGATTCCAGTCATCGTCATCGCAGCGGTTGCAGCCCTGATCTCCGGCCTTCTCGCCTCCTGGCAGGACAAGGCACTTCGGCCCGACCTTGCGAGGGACTGGTTCTCGGTGCTGGCCGGACTCGTTAGTCGCGGGAGCAGAGGAAGGTCGGGGGGTTCGGGGAGCGATACCTCATCGGCTATCTCTGTCCTGAATATCAGGCTCGCCAAGGGTGAGATCACCGTTGAGGAGTATGACCGGCTTAAGGAGATTCTTAAAAAATAAATCGCCCCGGTTCCCGGAAGGAAGAGAGGGAGACAGCACCCCTTGCAGGCCGGATCGACCGGCCTGACCATTCAACGTGGGTTACAGGTCGGAGGTCTGTAAAGGGAAGCAGTAAACGGAATTCTTCTTCTATGGGGGCATCCGGCGCTTCACGATGCGGGTCCCCGGATTCGCCCGTGATTTAATCAGGAAAGACAATCCCTAAAAGCTATCACCTCCAACACTGTGCGATGCATACGACCCTCCGGGCATATATTGACCTCACGCGTCTCCAGTTCTCTTTTGCGTGGCCAGTCCTGTTCTGCTCCGGGTACATGCTCGCAATTACGCCCGGGAACCTGTTCTCGTGGGGATACCTTGCAGTGGTCGCCCTCATCGGTTTTTTCGGTTTCGAAGCAGGAATGGTCTTGAATGATTACGTCGACCGTGAGTACGACAGGAGAGATACTGAACCGGACAAGCTGACCAGGTACTGGAGGGTCTTTGGGACACGGCCGGTTGCAGGGGGAGTACTCCCTGCCCGGAGCGCGCTTATCCTCTTCCTCCTTTTCATGGGAATTGCGACGCTCCTCATTCTCACGCTGCCATT
>JAJRBP010000082.1 GCA_028679405.1 Methanoregulaceae archaeon
TGCACGATATCAGGAAAACATCCTATATCGCGAATCATATTAAGCGATTGGCATTTTTTCGCCGAGGTAACCTCCAGTGATTCGGGGTCCTTTCAACTGGTTGTCCTGTTCCACCGTAATCGCCGCTTAACCCGGAAGGGAAGCGGGTCCGATGATAGCGTTGACCTCGTTGAGAACTGTCTGTTTTGAATATGGTTTGACTATATACCCTGCCACGCCTTCCTTTGCCATATCGCTTACATGCTCTTCCTGTCCGTCGGCGGAAATTATGAGCACTTTTGCATTCGGATCCCTCTTGCGTATCGCCCGCAGGGTCTCAAGACCGTTCAGTCGGGGCATTATCATGTCCAGGATGACGAGGTCGGGTTTTAATTTTGAGTACAGCTCGATCCCCGCATATCCATCGGCTGCCTCGCCTGCTATTACGTGACCCCCGGCCGTGAGAAACCTCCGAAGCAGGTCCTTGGCGTACAGGGAATCATCGATCAGCAGAATACTCCCCATTTACTCCAACCCAATTATTTACGTATCCGGTTATCTATTAATAAATGTTCTTAAGCGGCGCTCGGTTGTCGGAGGTCGAAAATGGACCTGATAGCCCTGGCCTCTTCCGACACGGGGGATCCGGAAAAGCCCTGGTAAAAAAACTCGAATCCCATCAATACGGGTTGAGCGACTGGAACGGGGCGATATTATCATATATCTTATAGGTAGCCCCATTGGCATAGGTCACGTACACGATAACCCGATCGGTACCGGTCGTCCCTGCGAGCACGACGTTCGTGGACTGGTCGGGAGTCGCGACCGTCTGCATTTCGACGATACCGTCAGACCTCACCACCTCCACCTCCATTGAGACTACGAGGTACGCACCCACACCGTCCCGGTAACTCACCATGATGTCAGGAGTGGTGGCGATGGTGTTCTTCTGGACCTGGACCTCCACGAGGTACGCCGCTGGTACCGCGTCGGTCGGCGACGGTTGGGTTGATAGCGCCTGAATGGTCGTTGGAATGCCGGTCGGGCCAGTGGTAGGACCTGTCGTGGGTTGGCCTGCTTGCGGGGCAGTACCGGTGCATCCGGAGAGAAGTACCAGTACAACGATTGCCGAAAAACCAATGGCAATTATGCGGTTCATGACTACCCCATTGCAGTGGAGATATTTTAACGTATTCCAGGCTGCTTATTCGACCTGGAGGATGAGGGGCATCTGGTGGACGATCGATCCGCTCCGTGCGGTCAGGAGTCCGTTCACCGTGATACCGCGGGGGACATTTGAAGGGACGATAAACGGGTAATCCACCGTTTTCGGATACGGAGGATATTGCGTCCCGAGATCGTAATCCCGGTTATATACAAAGACCGCACTCACGTGAAGCGAGAGCTGTACCGGGTCTGAAAAACCGTTCGTCCCGGCGATGGTCATATGATAGATAACCTGATCGCCGGGCCCAGCCACTGCTGTCATCGGGTTTACGGAAATGGAAAAAGAAGGGTTTCCGGTCGTGACGGGCGCAGTGGTGCTCATTGTGGTGACGGTTGGAATTGGCGTCGTTGTCCTAACCGGTGCGGTGGTTCCAGTCGTGGTAACGGTCGGAAGAGGTGTCCCCGCAGTAGTGGTTCCCGTCGGGGGAAACGACGCAGGGATCGCCGACGTCCTGGTTGTGATGATTCCTGTTGTTGGTGAGGGTGTTACCGAGGGAGTCTGCGGACCCCCGGGGGTACTATTTTCTGACGGAAACCAGGTGCCGAGGATAAGCAGCGCGATTGCAGCAACGATAATAAGTGCGGCTATGCTGACAAGAGTAACGGCGCCACGGTATTCCATCCACCAGGGTTTCTGCGTTTCGTCTGCCACAGTTCAGACTAGTATCGCTCCGCAATACTAATTAGGTTTTGATAGCCGGTCGTCAGTCAGGATCTCCGAACGGAAGGCGAATAAAAAAATCAGGGTCTGGAGTCCTGAAGTCGATGCAGACATCCCTGGATTACTTCCTTTTACAGGGGTGAAAACCAAAGGACAGTCAATACGTGATGCGTATCAAAGCCTGGTGTTCGTTGAATGAAGCGGACCCTCCCAGGAAGCACACCTGTCGTCCAGTGGGAGGAATTCCCGACGTCGCCGGATATTTATCGGTCCTGCACCCATGAGATATGTATGACCTCTCAGGAAATTTCTGTGAATGTCCCCCAGGGACTCGATCCCGTATACAGCAATATGATCCAAATAGCGTACAAGGAGGACGAATTTACGTTTGTATTCCTCCACCAGATCCCCGGGATCAACCAGGCCCGGGCCAAGGCGATTGTCAGCATCACGCCGATGCATGCAAAAAACCTCTTGGCGGTACTTACCAAGACAATGCAGGACTACGAGCAGAAGTTCGGAAAAATTACCCCGTCCGGGAACCCGCAGGCAGAGAGCGTGACGACAATGAGAGGGTATTCCTAAGACTTATGTTGATCAGGTTTAAGATGATTCACAGCCGATATTGTGGGACGCGCCGCTGTGGCTTAGAGGTATAGCGGCTGATTCGTAATCAGCAGGTCGGGGGTTCGAATCCCTCCAGCGGCTCTGGAAATCTGATTTTTTAATCCCATATAGTAACTATAAAACGGTTAAGGGGATTTCATCATCGCCGGACTATTTTTGCCCTACACCTCCCTGTCAGTTATTACACTATTCAGAATCCGGGCCCCCGGGATTTTCGAAGATTCCTCTCGAAGCTCTGATGAGGGGCGCCCGATCACCGCTCACAACGTTCTCCGACCCTTTATCCGGGCCCGTTCCGGGAGACGGTAAATGAAATGGTATCAGAAGGCGGGAAGTGGGGTGAAACGAAGCATGCCGCATTCGAATACTTCAAGGCATGAGACGTCCTGAAAGGGTTTCTATAGAGAACATACATTCACCACTTACGAATGAGTGACAGGAAATGATACAGGACTACCAGACTCAGAAAAAAATAGACGGACTGGTAGCCCTGGCTGTTGAAAATTACCGGAAGACTCACTGCGATGAAGACGACTGTGAAATTGCGAACGAAAAAGATTTTGTAAAAAAACTGGTCTTCGATCCGGTATCAATCAACAGGATTGACTGCAATCTCTGTGCCAGGTACGGGGTGAAGATGCCCAGGGATGCCCTTGAAGTGTTCAAGCACCTGAAAGGTCGGTCACTATCGATCCCAGCAAGAAGCTTGTGAATTACAGTCTTACCATAAAAAAATATATTTTACCCGCATTCCGAATTTGTCTTGACAATCAGTATCGCTTCCATTACGGTATGCATCAGTCGTTGCGCAGGTACCTGAATAATGACCGGGAAGGGGTACGCCCTGTTCTCTGATAATCCATCTGTCATTCGATGTAAACCGGATGTCGTTCGCAGGATACACAAAACCCCCTCGCTATGAGGAATTGTGCTCTCCGATCCTCTGCATCAGGCATCCACCGTGGGATCGCCCGGTCCGCGGCTTCATAGGCCTGCAGTAAGGCAGGGTCGTCGGAGTGAAGGGCGAGGGTCCCCGTCATGGTGCCGGCCAGTCGTCCGTCAGGTCCGAAAATCCACCTCACCACGCATCGGTATGCCTTGCACTGGACAGGACTGGTATCGTGGATCGTGCAGAGAATGCGATCCCCAGAAGGGCGTAAAAACGGGCATGCGTCCGGATGCTGCCCGATCCAGGACAGATCGAAGAACAGGTGGCGTTTATCCGGGTCTATCCGCGCAAAAAACGGTGTACCGGTCGCGACCGAGCTGCAGAGGAAATCAAAATCTCCGAGATCTTCCTCGATCGAGATGCATTCGGCCATATACAGACAGCACGTGCCGCACTGGAGGCAGGAAAACGACATCGGTACTCCTTCATGTCATCCTCAAGGGGAAGAGCGTTTCGGAATCAGCAATCCGGCGCCGGGACCGATACGTATCGTCTGCCGGTTTATTGTAAGTCCCCGGGAATATGGAAGCGACCTTTGGCATTGAAAAGAAACGGATATCTCCCGACCGGAACAAGGGAAAGTACGGGAAGATTAACCAGGGATTAGTGATGTAATTTTGATGAATCTCGACGTATTTGGTGATCTTGACGATGTGCAAAAGCGTGATTACCTCGAATTCCTCCTCTGGCATTACCGGGTTGTTGACGCATTCTGGTTCATTTATGTCGCAGAACAATTCGATCAGGAGACCGCCGAGTCAATAAACGAGCGGGTATGGGGACGCGTAGCTCCGATGGCTGCAAAGGACCTCGCCGCCCGGTTCCGTATTAAGGAAAAAGGCCTCGAAGGATTTGTGAAGGCGCTCAGGTTTTTTCCATGGGCCATCATCGTCGATTACAAAATCGACTGCCGGGAGGACGAAGTTATTATCACGGTCCCGTCATGCCCCACCCAGGAGGCGCGTCTGAGACGCGGACAGGGAGAATACGCATGCCGTGAGATGCACCGGGCAGAATTCACTGGGTTTGCACGGGAGATCGATGATCGTATCGGGGTCGAATGCTGCTACGCTCCTCCCGGTCCGCACCCCGGAGACAGCTTCTGCAAGTGGCGGTTTTTCATTAAACAAGGGGTTGAATGAACCTCGGGCTCTGGAATCGAAATTCTCCTGTTTTTCCCTCAACCCTGAATGAACTCGTCGATTGACATCTGCGCCTGCCCGGTCTCGAGGAATTTCGAAAGTCGAATCCCGATCAGCCTGATTTTTCCCCCGTCCAGGAATTCCCTTGCAAGCGCCCAGGCCTCCTTCCTGATCACCGGGATCTCGCGGGTATACTGCCCGAGCGTCCTGGCCCTGGTATGGGT
>JAJRBP010000036.1 GCA_028679405.1 Methanoregulaceae archaeon
GGACGGGCGAGGCCGAAGAGGAATTCGTCACCTGGCCTGAAGATATCCTGCCCGATCACCAGGAGAAGAGGCGATGAAAACCCGTTCCGGTAAACGAAGCGTCCGAGCCGGTCGAGAATAACCTCGGCGTCAAGCTGCCCTCTGGGACTGACATACCCGCAGGAAACGACCGGATTTCCCGACACTTCGACGGAAATCCCAAGAATTGCTGAGATAAGACGGGTCACCGGCGCCTGGATACCCCGGGGAGCGCGTTCATCCCAAAAAATATGGATTCCCATTACATATTATTGGGAAATGGGCGAGTATAAACGTATTGAGAGGATTGTCGGGGCTTATATCGCGTCAAGGTACAAAAATGTCGTTGAGATCGGGGTGGGGTCGAATCCTGTTGCAGCGAGGATTATTCATGATAATGGAATCAGCGTCCGCTGCACGGACATAAGGTGTGTTCCTCCAGTTCAGGGCATTATTTGCCTGGAAGACGATATATTCTCACCAGATCCGGCGCTATATCGCGGGGCTGATCTTATCTACTCCATCAGGCCGGCGGTCGAGATGGTACCCCCGATGATCTCCCTCGCCCGGGTTGTCGATGCGGACCTTCTTGTATATCACCTGGGATTTGAGTACTGGAGGGACGGAGGCGA
This sequence comes from Methanoregulaceae archaeon, assembly GCA_028679405.1. Classification (GTDB taxonomy): domain Archaea; phylum Halobacteriota; class Methanomicrobia; order Methanomicrobiales; family Methanospirillaceae; genus JAJRBP01. Next base: position 651 of record JAJRBP010000036.1, read on the forward strand.
GCTTATCGATTGTGGGGTTCCCATCCACCTTTATCACCGGCGATCAGAAGCCGTCAAGGGTGGCCTGGCTCTTTGAAGATCTCTTCTCCGAGGATGTCCCCGGCTTCTCTTCGTCCGGCTCCGGTTCCGGCATGGTCTTTTGCCTCCGCTCCTTCTGCCTTGTCATCTCGAGAGCTTTTCGCTTCTTCGCGATCCTCCGGGAGACCTCAGCTGCAAGTTCACGGTCCTGGAGGAAGAGGTTGAGCTGATCGGGATCAAGGCCGAGCTCCTCGGCATACGCCTCGGGATCTCCCTCGATGAGGATGGAAAGAAGGTTCATATATCCCTCCCGGAATGTCTGCTGTGGGATGTGCAGGAGCCCTGATAGCCTGTTGGTCGCAGAGATCCGGATGCTCTTCTGCCTTCTGGCAGCCGCCATCCGCTGCCACCTCGGGGGCGAGGTAACCCGTGCGTGGATACCCTTTCCTGAGGCTGCCTCGGCCATCCCGAGGAGGGTCATCGCGGTCGCGTATCTCCAGAGCATGTAGTACTGCTTTCGGTAGGTGAGCCCGATATACTCGTCAGCCCTCGCCAGGTACTGGTATGCCAGGGCCCGTGAGGGCGTATCCGGGAGGAGGGATACGTTTGCTTCCGCCCACGAAAGGATGGTATCGGGTGTATCGTCCGCCTCCCGCGAGAGCCTTACCAGCTCATCGTCACGTTTCCCCGAGAAGAGTGCGATGACCAGCTCAAAGAGCGTCACACGCTCGTCCTTCCCTGAAGGCCGTATATCCTCCTCGTCGAGATGGGTCCGGCCCAGTGCTGCAGCGTACAGCATCATCACTGCTGCCCGCATGTCCCCACCCGCAGACTCCGCGATTGCCCGAAGCGCACTATCGCTGCAGGTTTTTCCCTCGCAGGTGCAGATCTCGCGTAGCCTCGGAACGATCGAGCGTGCCTGCAGCGCCCTGAACTGGACCGGCTCACACCTTGCCCGGATCTCGGATGGGAGACCGTAAAGATTGTTCGCAATCAGGATGATCGGCTGCCGTGCGTCCCTGATCACGCCGATGACTGCCTTAGCCCCGCCGAAATCCGCCGACCCGTGAAACTGGTCAGCCTCGTCGAGAATGATGAGCCTTCTTCCATGACCGGTCAGGCTCGCCGAGGTACTACCGGTCCCTGCGACATGCTCAATGACAGCCCTTGTCCTCTGGTCGCTTGCATTCAGCTCGACAACCTCCCATTCCATCGCGCGTGCAAGTGCATAGGCAGCCGAAGTTTTTCCGGTTCCAGGCTTTCCGTAAAGGATGAGCGGTTTCTTCGCAGGCGTCCAGTCTTTTGCCCAATCGAATATCTGGCGGATGGCCGGGCTATTACCGACGATATCGCGGAGGTGCAGCGGCCGGTACTTCTCCGTCCAGTCCATGCTGAGACATCGGCGGTGTATCAAATAAATTATGTCTGATGAGACTGAAATAGCATACCGGGAATTTGGTGCGATTGTGGTGAACAGCTGTTCTACCGAGCGGATTGCTGCCGTTATACGGGAATACGAGGGAGTGAAACGGAAGCATAGTATCGGGGAGATGGTCAGGGCTTTCAGGATCGACGAGCCCGGGATCATGGCATCGTTCGGCGAGGATGCGGCGGTCATCTCGCACAACGACGAGGTTCTCCTTCTTGCGGCGGACGGCATCTGGAGCAAGCTGATGGAAGCAGATCCCTACTGGGCCGGGTATTGCTCAATCCTCGTCAATATTCACGATATCGCTGCGATGGGGGGTCGCCCCCTTGCCTTGGTGGACGTCTTCTCCATCTCCGACGAGCGGATCAGGCACCAGGTAATAAACGGGATGCGGGATGCATCGAGCCAGTTCGGAGTACCGATTGTCGGCGGTCATCTCCATCCCGACACTCCGTACAGTGTAATAGATGTCGCTATCCTGGGTGTTGCCAGAAAGGATGGTGTAATTTACTCTCATACCGCCATGGATGGAGATCGCATAGTCGCAGCAATTGACCTCGACGGGAGAGTACACCCGTCCTGTTTCCTTAACTGGGACTCGGTCTCCATGAAGACCGCAGATTATGTGAGGAAACAGATCGGCCTTCTCGAAAAACTCGGGAGGGAACACCTGATCACCGCGGGAAAAGATATCAGTAACCCGGGAGTGATCGGGACTCTCGGTATGCTTCTCGAAGTGAGCGGAAAAGGAGCTCTTGTGGACCTTGATGCGATCCCGATCCCCGACCTGGATGCCTCCGGTGTCAGCTTCGAACAATGGATCCGTATGTACCCGGGAATGGGTTTTATTCTGACGGTGAACGCGTCATGTGTGGAAGAGGTTTGCAGACAGTTTTGTGAAGTGGGGATGACTGCGAACGTGATTGGCAATGTGGACTCAAGCAGGCAGCTCCGGATCTCCTCGGGTGAGGAGATCTCCACCGTCTTCGACTTCAACAGGAACGGAGTCATGAGGTTGTTTTCAGGGGCCGGGGACTGCAGGTGACACGGATCGGAATCGGGCTTGGCCAGGATCTGGCAAAGATCCTCTCAAGTATCGAAAAGCCGCCGGCGGGGACTGATCTCGTGGTGTACACGGGACAGGAGTTTGTTATCGGCGGAGATACGCAGGTCGTCAGAGATTCCGATCCGCCCGGTGCACTTGTTCGCGACCTCGTGGAGGGAAGGATCGACGCAGCAGTCCGGGGGACACTTCCTGCGAACGAGACCCTTTCGGCACTCAGACGTGCTACTGGTGTCCCTCAGCTGGAACGTATCGCTCTCCTCGAGACCGCAGGTGGCATCCGGTTTCTTCTCGCACCGGTGGGTGT
>JAJRBP010000171.1 GCA_028679405.1 Methanoregulaceae archaeon
TGAGCGATCCATCCCTTTCGACCGCGATCTCGACACCCCGGTCCTTTTCGCCCTCCGCATGGGTCGACATAACGTATCCATGCGGGGAATTGAACGAGCGGTCCGGCGACCCCGATGCCGGGACCATGGCCGGAGGCGGAAGGGAAAGGAGTGCCAGCACACCGATCAGGACGAGGATCACCGCAACGGGCAGGAACTTAGGGATACTCATGCCTTCTCCTTTCAGAGCATTCTGGCCGCTGCCATAAAAAGAGATGGGTAAATTCAATGTGATGGGAATTTTCTACGGCTCATGTCAAGGGTTGGACACGAGTAGGAGAGTGATTATATATAACATGACTACCTCTCAATTTTCTCATCGGATGGATTGGAATGAAACCATTTTTCATCGTTGCAGGGCTTTTCCTCCTCATTCTTATTGCTTCTGTGAGTGCAATACCCGATGGAGGGCCCGACCCTGGCTCTACAGGGAATGGATCGGAGGGAGATCTCTCCCTGAACAGCAGTGAAGGGGACGAGGTCTACTCCGGTATGGTCGAATCCTCAGGCCTGCTGCTCCGTGCACAGTTTTCCGCAACGCCCCTGACGGGATATGCGCCTCTTGCGGTCCGGTTCACTGACATCTCAACGGGGACTCCCCTTGCATGGCAGTGGGAATTCGGGGACGGGAATTCCTCCTCCGGGCAGAACCCTGAGCATATTTTTTCATCCCCGGGGAAATTTGTGGTCAGGCTGACGGTCTCGTACAGCACGGGCAATTCTTCCTCCCAATCGGTGATATGGGTGAGAAAAAAGCCCGTGTACGTTCCTGTGACCCCCTCGCCGACCGTCCCGCCCACGGTCCAGCCGACCCCCGACGGGAGGAACGATGCCACTTCCTACACCATTGCAGCCAACCGGGAAGCGAATAACACCCCTGCATGGGAGAACGGCGAAGAAGACTTCGACTTTGCGAACCGTGGATTTCTCGCGTCGGACGACCCCCTGATCATCCCCTCCTCTCTCCCGAACTTTTCTGCCTGGAACATGGAGGCCTATCGGTTCCTCGACAACGGCACCGGGTCGGATACCATCCACCCGCTCCTCTACCGGCAGGCCCGGTTAAACAACATTCACGGCCTCTTCGCGGTCACCGATCGCATCTACCAGGTCCGGGGGTACGACCTCTCGGTGATCACCTTCGTAAAGGGCGACACAGGCTGGATCATCATCGATCCCATGACGTCGGTCGAGCCTGCACGGGCCGCAAAGGCGCTGGTGAACAGGACGCTCGGGGATTACCCAGTCAGGGCAGTGATCTATTCCCACCCCCACGTGGACCACTACCAGGGGGTGAAGGGTGTCACCACGGCTGAGGCGGTCGCGGCAGGCGACGTCGAGATCATCGCACCCGTCCATTTCATGGACCACGCGCTCGCCGAGAACGTGTACGCAGGGAATGCGATGCAGAGGCGGGCGGTATACCAGTACGGACAGCTCCTCACGAAGGATGAGAAAGGGCAGATCGATGTCGGCATCGGCAAGTATCCCTCCTCGGGTTCCACCTCGCTGATCGCCCCCACGACGGATATCTCGTATACCGGGCAGGAAATCACCATCGACGGAGTGCGGATGGTGTTCCAGTTCGCGGTGAACACCGAAGCTCCTGTCGAGCTGAATATCTGGTTCCCCGAGGACCATGCCCTCTTCATGGCGGAAAACTGCGTGGGAACGCTCCACAACGTGCTGACGCTTCGGGGCGCACAGGTTCGCGACCCCCTCGCATGGTCGGAGAACCTGGATGAGGCACGGCGGCTCTACGGCGACGAGGCAGAGGTGGTGTTCTCGGCCCATAACTGGCCGCGGTTTGGAAACGACAAGGTCGTAGAACTCCTCGAGAACCAGAGGGACATGTACAAGTACATCAACGACCAGACGCTGAACCTCATCAACAAGGGCTACACGATGGACGAGATCGCGGACAGGATCGAGCTCCCCGCCTCGCTGGAACAGTACTGGTACACCCACGGGTTCTACGGCCAGGTCTCCATGGGCGTGAAGGCCACGTACCAGAAATACCTCGGCTTTTATGACGGGAACCCCGTCAACCTGAAGCGGCTGACGCCCGAAGCGTATGCAACGAAGATGACGGAATACATGGGAGGATCGGATGCCGTCATGCCGCGCCTGAAAAAGGATTACGAGGCCGGGAACTACGAGCTGGTCGCTTCCATTGCGCATTATCTCGTGTTTGCGAATTCCTCGGACATGAAAGCCCGGGCGATCGAGGCCGATGCCCTCGAGCAGCTGGGGTACCAGGCTGAATCGGGCACGGCCCGGAACGCGTACCTGACAGCCGCATCGGAACTCCGGGGCACCCTGCCGGCACAGACCCGGACCATGATCTCCGCAGATATCATGTCGGCAATGACGGTCGGCCAGCTCCTGGATTATCTTGCGGTCCGGGTCAATGCAGAGAGAGCTGCCGGGGACCGCTACACCATGAACCTCCGGCTCACCGATACCGGGGACACCGCGCTCATCCAGGTAAAGAACAGCGTGATCATTTACCATGTGGGCAGGACCTCGCCGACCGCGGCCGTGTCCGTTGAGATGCCCCGGAAAACGCTCGAAACGCTGGCGCTGAACCCCCGGGCTCCCCTGGATGGCGTGGTCGTGACTTCGGGGGACCCCATTATATTCAACGAGTTTGTCGGGATGCTCGATGTGTTCGACCCCGGTTTCGCTATTGCGGTCCCGTGACCGGCGCACGGGCCAGCCCGGGTTTCCGGTGCACCGGCTGTTCCGGCGGTTGTCTCCCTCAGCTCCCCGGCTCCATCACGACCGCCAGGGTATCATTTGCCCCGGGCTGGACTC
>JAJRBP010000073.1 GCA_028679405.1 Methanoregulaceae archaeon
TTTTTACCCTCAACACTTTTATCCGATAAGGGACGAGAGTACCGCCCATGGACGGGAACCTTGTCACGTTCGCGCTTCTCTCACTCTCGTCCATCCTCGTGATCGTGAATCCGTTCACCGCGACACTCACGTTCGTCTCTCTCACCCCCGACCTCTCCCTCGCGGAGAGAGTGGCAGCGGTAAAAGTTTCGACGCGGTATGCACTGGTGATCCTCCTGACGTTCGCGATTCTTGGGGGTATCATTCTCCAGCTCTTCGGTATCACGCTCGAAGCGTTCAGGATTGCGGGTGGAATGCTGCTCTTCCTTATCGGCATGGACATGGTGTATGCAAGACCTTCGAGGACGAAGATCACCCAGACCGAGAGGACCGAGAGTATCGAAGCCGAGGAGATCGCGGTCATTCCACTGGCGTTCCCTATGATCGCGGGGCCCGGGGCGATCACAACGACGATCGTGCTCATGAACGAGGCACAGAATGACCTCGTAAAGATCGCAATCATCATGATCTCAATCCTGATCGCGATCATCCTCACCTACGCGATGATGCTTCGGTCAGACTATATCGTAAAACGGATAGGTCAGCGTGAGTACAGGGCAATAAACCGCTTGATGGGGATGCTCCTTCTCGCGATCGCGGTCCAGTTCGTGATCAATGGGATCAAGGTTGCATTCCCGGCCGTCACGGGGGGATGACCGCATGAGAATAACCTGCTGCGGGGCCCAGATCCACAGTGTCTGGGATAATCCTGCAGCTACGCTCGAAAAGGCGGGGCGGTGCATCGCTGAAGCGGCGGCGGCCGGTGCATCGCTCGTTGCGTTCCCTGAGCAATTCGCTACCGGGTGGGACCCCCGGTCGGCTTCTACCCTTGAGGAGATCCCCGGTTCGATCGTCACCACTCTCCGGGAATACGCAGCTGCACGGGAGATCGCCGTGCTCGGAACGTTCCGGGAACGCCACCCGCCTCTCCCCAGGAATACCGCAATTGCGATCGCTCCGGACGGAAAGATCCTTGCGACCTATTCGAAATGCCACCTCTTTTCGCCGGCAGGGGAGGATGGGTGCTTCAGCCCGGGTGAATCGCTCGGGATTTTCGAGATTTCCGGGATGAGATTCGGAATTGCGATCTGTTACGACCTCCGGTTCCCATCCCTGTTCGAGGCCTATGCCGATGCCGGGGTGGATGCGGTCATCGTCCCCGCAGCGTGGCCGAAAAGGAGGGCCAGGCATTGGGAATTGTTCCTCCAGGCAAGGGCTGTGGAGAACCAGATATACATGATTGGGGTGAATACCACCGGATCAACCCCGGTCGACAAATACTCGGGCCGTTCAATGATCGTTGACCCGGAAGGCACGGTCGTCCATCAGATTGAGGATGAGGAGGGCTTACTCTGTGGTGTGTTGGACTCCGATAAAGTGAATCTTGTTCGTGAAACAATGCCTTTCAGAAAAGACCGCCGACCCGCATTATACCGGTCACTCTGTGAAAACGGAAAATAATCAGGAAACAATCCGGAATATAGAGCCGGTAATTTCACCGCATCTGAAGCACAGTTGTCCTGTGATCTTCGCTTTCCGGTTCCGAAATGACCTGGATAAAATTTATGAGGCCGGGCGGCGAAGGGGCAATAAAGGATGGAACTCCCTGATTTACGCCCGGAGAAAAGGATAAGGGTTATAATTGCAGCAGAATCCACCTGCGAGCTCTGCAGAGAATATACCCCGGTCTCCCTCCTCGAGCTTCACAGGATCCCTGGTTCCCCGAAGACAAGAAACGGAGACGACCCGCAGAAGAGTATCCTGGTGCTGTGCTGCGCCTGCCACGAGCATGTACATGTGCTCCCGCTTTCCCGCAAACGGCAGCGGACGATCGTCCGTAAGCGGGGATTTGAGGTCCGGCGGGATATGCGGAAGGTCCTCGGATACAAACCGAAACCTTACCTCCCGCCCGATAATATTGATTTGGCCAGACACTACGATTCCCTTTTTGAGCTCGGTTCCCTCGTGCTGAATGGAACGTAAATGAGTGTGGAGGCGAGGCAGGATGTTTGCCTTGCCGATAGATTTTTCCCGTATCATGGAATAATTCGCACTCCATGCGGGAAAAGATCGCGCTTCCTGCCAGCCTGGTCATCATCACTGCCGTCCTCCTCTCAGGCTGTGCAGCCACCGGTCAGGGGACGCTCTCAGGCCATGTGACTATCGGGCCACTCTGTCCGGTCGAGCCGTGCCATCCCACCCCGGAGCAGATCGCTTCAGCCTATAATGCCCGGGTGGTGAATGTGTTCACACTCAACCAGGATGTCCTTATCACTTATTCTAAGATCGGGCCGGACGGTAATTACATGGTCCGCCTCCCCCCCGGGAGTTATATCGTGGACATCGGGCACATCGGGATTGACCGGAGCACGGATGTCCCGGCCGAAGTGACTATCGTGCAGGGGCAGACAACTGTCCTGAACATAACTATCGACACAGGATTGCGGTGAAGATACAACAGGCTAATCCGGTTTATCCCCCCACTCCGCCGACCTGTATATTGTGAAAAGGGCGGGGTTTCTTATTTCTGTTTCCTTCCCCCGGGGTTTACCAAAGCCGCCGAAACCGTGAATGACCCCCTCCTTAATCTATCCCGAACGCGACTAGTACCTACAATGTACCGGCTCGTTTGCGTTTCGTGCGGGGCCGAATACCCGCCCGACGAGATCATCTACCACTGCCGGAAGTGCGGTCACCTCCTCGCGGTGCAATACGACCTGACCGATCTTGAGATCGACCCGGCGGTCTGGAGATCCCGCCCGCTATCAGTCTGGCGGTATAAAGAACTCCTGCCGGTCACGATCCCTCCGGTCACCCTTGCAGAAGGAGGAACGCCGCTTTACCACCTGGAGCGTCTCGGTAAGTCCATGGGCCTCCGGCACCTCTATGCAAAGCACGAGGGAATGAACCCTTCGGGATCGTTCAAGGACAGGGGGATGACTGTCGGGGTGAGCATGGCACTCCAGCTCAGGAGGACAAGTGTTGCCTGCGCAAGCACCGGGAATACCTCTGCGAGCCTTGCAGTATATGGTGCGAAGGCAGGGATACCGGCAGTCGTGCTGCTCCCGGCCGGGAAGGTCGCGCTCGGAAAGGTCGCCCAGGCGCTCATGCATGGGGCGAAGGTCATCTCGATCCGGGGGAACTTCGACCGTGCTCTCGAGATGGTCCACGACCTTTGTATCTCTCACGGCCTCTATCTCTTAAACTCGGTCAATCCCTACCGGCTGGAGGGACAGAAAACGATCGGCTTCGAGGCGATCGACCAGCTCGGCTGCGTCCCGGACCGGTTCGTGCTCCCTGTGGGAAATGCGGGGAACATCTCCGCGGTCCATAAAGGCCTGATAGAGTTGGTTGCACTCGGGCTCATCGACCGCTACCCGATGATGACCGGGATCCAGGCTGCCGGCTCGGCACCGGTAGTCCGGGCAATCGAGGAGAACCTCCCTGAAGTCATCCCTGAACCCCACCCTGATACTGTCGCGACTGCGATCAGGATCGGTGCCCCGGTGAATGCTGAAAAGGCCCTTACGGCGATCCGGAAGACCGGAGGACTTGCGGCGAGTGTTACCGATGAGGAGATCCTGAAGATGCAGCGCGACCTCGCGCGGATCGAGGGAATAGGGGTGGAGCCTGCTTCCGCCGCTTCCGTCGCAGGCGTGAGGAAACTCGTGACCGAAGGACGGATCGACCGAGATGAGAAGATCGTGTGCGTGGTGACCGGCCACCTTCTGAAGGACCCGGAAACAGTGATCAGGCAATGCGAGCCGCCAATCGAGATCGACGCGGACCTGCCCTCGTTGCTCTCTGCCTTGCACTTGTAGTGCTCGCAGGGCCGGTCCAGGCAGTCACAGCCGAGTACCGGGTAGGATCGAACGGGACCGTATACAATGCAAGAATAGAGGTCGTAGAGGCCGAGAAGTACGCGTTCCAGGAGACCGGCCCGCTCGGCGAGCGTGTTCCCCTGGAGGTCACTAACGTCTCGCTCGAAGGAGAATGTTCCCCCTGCACCTTCTCCTGGACAGGGAAAAGCGGCATCCTCGGGGTGACCAATGACACAATTACCTTCGCGAAGGGCAACTATACCGTCCTTTTTGAGGGACAGGTCCAGGACAACCATCTCCTCTTTACGTACGAACAGCCGTACCGGGTCGAGATTTTGCTCCCGGAGGGCCTCCGGACCAGTAACTTCCTCCTCGGGTTTGTATCGCCCGGCGGAAATGTCAATGCAACCGGAAACGAGACTCTCATCAGCTGGAACAATACGAGGTCTGCCGAGGTCAGGTTTTACGACAGCGGCCGGGAGGAGCTGTTGTACCTTTTCGGGAATTTCTGGATAATCATTGCGGTTCTCCTTCTGCTGCCCTTCATGCTGACAAGGCGGAGACGTGGAAAGGGTTGATCCTATCCCCGGCGGTGTCGGGGATGGTACGTAATATTCTGAAAAGATTTTTGAACTATCCACGCTAAAAATTCCTTGTAGTTCAATCGGGGAACTATCGGAACAGTTACTTCCATCATGCAAGAATCCAGATAATTCTTAAATATTCGGAGCGAAATGCATATAAAGAGAAGCTGATGAAACGGGTATCGTGGCTGAGAGATATCGATCAACTTTGGGTACTCCTTTTAACGCTGTTTTGTATCTCCTTCCTGCTCGTGACCGTTGCGGGAGCCGCGAATACCACGATAACCGGGATAAGTTCCACAATCAATCCCTCATTCCCGGGACAGTCTGTGACATTCCATGCTGTCGTCAGCGTGCTCCCTCCCGGGGCAGGATATCCAACGGGAACAATTTCCTTTCTGGATGGCGTAACCCCGCTGGGTACGGTATCATTAAACACCTCGACCACGGCCAGAGGCCAGAGGTTCACGACAAACTCTCTCACTCCGGGCATCCACTCAATTACCGCGGTCTACAACGGAAATGCGAATTACCTGCCCAGCACAAGTCCTGAGCTCGACCAGGAAGTCAGCCAGGCAGCGACAGCAACCCTGATCAGTTCAACGGTCAATCCTTCATTCCCGGGACAATCCGTCACGTTCCACGCGGTCGTCCGGGCGGTCCCGCCAAGGACGGGTAATCCCACCGGAACAATCTCCTTCATGGACGGGGAGACCCTGCTCGGTACAGTCACCCTGAATACCTCGACCTCCTCGAGGGGCCAGAGGTTTACAACGACTACCCTCCCACCCGGGATCCATTCTATCACTGCTGTATACAATGGAAATGCGAACTATCTACCCGGCACAAGCACGGAACTCGACCAGGAGGTCAGCCGGGCAGCTACCGCGACCCTGATCAATTCCACGGTCAACCCTGCAGTCCCCGGTCAACCAGTCACATTCCATGCAGTGGTCAGGGTAGTTCCGCCGAGGACTGGTTATCCGACAGGGACCGTCACGTTTATGGATGGGGAAACACCGCTTGCAACAACCGCCCTGAACACCTCAACCACATCGAGAGGCCAGCAGCTCTTAATATCCTCGCTCGCTCCTGGTATTCACTCCATCGCCGCTGTGTATAATGGTGATGCGAATTACCTGGCAGATACAAGCCCGGAACTCTCCCAGGAAATAAGCCAGGCATCGACAGCAACCGAAATCAACTCCACTGTCAATCCATCCGTTTTCGGTCAGACCGTTACGTTCCATGCAGTCGTCAGGGTAGTTCCGCCTCACAGGGGTATCTGGCCGACCGGGACCATTACCTTCATGGAGGGGGATATTCCGCTGGGCACGGTCCCCCTGAATACCTCGACAGTTGCGAGAGGGGCCAGGCTCGCCATCTCGAACCGGACAGCAGGGAACCATCCCATCACGGCAGTCTATAACCCGGGAAATAGCAACTATGCAGCAAGCACAAGCCCGGAACTCTTACAGACGGTGAATCCCGCATCGACGACGACCCTCGCAGGCACGTCGGCGAATCCTTCAGCCCCGGGCCAGCCGGTTACTGTTCATGCCATCGTGCGTACGAACAGCCCCGGAGTCGGGTATCCCTCAGGAGTTGTTACCTTCATGGATGGGGGGGAAGTCCTTGGATCCGGGATGCTCAATACATCTACGAGTGCGCGGGGGACCAGTTTCACGACGTCGGCCCTCGCTGCCGGTTCGCACACCATTACCGCAGTCTACGAAGGGAACGCGAACTTCCTGGCAGGCACGAGCCAGGAAATCATCCAGGAGGTCAGCCAGGCACCAACGACGACGGCTATCGGTTCCACGGCAAATCCCTCTGTTTTCGGCCAGACGGTCACGTTTCACGCAGTTGTCCGGGTCATTCCGCCATTCAGTGGTGCCCTTCCGACCGGAACCGTCACGTTCGTGGATGGCCTCAATCCGATAGGTACGGTCCTGTTGAATACCTCCACCACGAAGAGGGGAGCCAGTCTCAGCATATCGAACAGGACCGTGGGGAGTCATACCATTACCGCGGTTTATAACCCCAATAACACGAATTATGTGACGAGCACCAGCCCGGAACTTCTCCAGACGGTAAACCCGGCGTCGACCTTGACGCTATTCGGTTCCCCGGTAAATCCCTCCCTCACCCGGCAGCCTGTCACGTTCCACGCGATTGTCCGGACAGTCAGTCCAGGGACAGGGTATCCTTCGGGCATAGTCACCTTCATGGACGGGACCTCTGTCCTCGGTTCCAATTCGCTCAACACATCCACCTCCAGGAGGGGAACTTCTTTCACCACGCCGGCGTTGGATGCCGGATTCCATGAAATCTCTGCCATATATGAGGGTAACGGGAATTACTCGGCCAGCACCAGTTCTGCGATCATGCAGGTGGTGAACAAGAGGCCGTCCACGACATCACTGGTCTCCCTGGTAAATCCCTCCACGTATGGCGGGACCGTCACATTCAATGCGACCGTCAGCGGATCAGCAGGTACGCCCACAGGGACGATAGTATTCCTGGTCGACAGTACCCCTCTCGGGAGCCCCGTGACACTGAACGCCGGAAGTGCTTCGATTCAGGGAGTCCCACTTCCCGCAGGGACACACACGATCACGGCAGTTTTCAGCGGCGATGACACGTACCTCTCCAGCGATGGCCCGCTCGACCAGGTTGTGCTCCCTGCGTCTACATCGACAACCGTGACCTCATCGGTCGATCCGTCACGATACGGCCAGCCTGTGACTTACACTGCCACAATCAGCTCGGGTGGTGGGATTCCGGGTGGGACGGTGCTGTTTTCTGCTGACGGATATCCCCATGGAGACGCCGTGCCGGTGGATGGATCGGGAAGCGCAACCAGTACGACGTTATCCTTCCCGGGTGCTGGTGTACCCCATACAATAAGCGCCGCATATAGCGGTAGTCTCAACTTTACCCCGAGTACCGGGATCTGTTCGCAGAAAGTGGACCAGGCGTCCACCATTGCCTCTCTCGCAACCAATAAGACCCCGGTTGCGTCTGGAGAGACCGTGAGGCTTGACGTTATCGTGACTGTGG
>JAJRBP010000304.1 GCA_028679405.1 Methanoregulaceae archaeon
CACTCGGCAATATGGTCTAAGTGCGACGCTTGTTCAGAATATGGGCCTCTCATCGCAGGGAACCATGGTGAGCACGGGGCCAATGTATCTATGGATAGGGGGGTTATCACTGCCTCGGTAAGAAAGGTATTTTCCGATACCAAAGGAGATGGATGGAACACCATGACTTTCGATGGTCTTCTCGGAGGATCCAATTTACCAACGGGGAGATGGATGAACGTAACGATTAATGACCGCATGGTCTTCTACGGAACGGCAGAAGATACACCGCCTGGAAATGGAAAACCATTTCAGTTACGGGTAACCTTCCCAACATCCACCAATCTCGATATCAGAATCTCTCATGGCCAGGACCCGGCATGGGGTCCAAGATTCATAATGCAATATTACCGTATTTCGTTGTCCAACGACAAGTCAGCGAGAGCGAGTGAGCCTGTCTCCATCATTTATCCGGAGAATTCCCATGCGGTCAACTGCACAGAGAGAGATGGATTTGGAGATTCTATTTTATGACCGTGAATAATCGAATAAGAAAACCGTATAGCGAGGGATGGATTTGAACCATCGATCTACGGGTTATGAGCCCGTCGGGATATCCTGACTACCCCACCTCGCTCCACGTTTGGGAGGTATATATTTTCTCAGCGCCGGCAGATATAGTTTGCGTGACTTTCGAAGTTGGTTTAATTAGCTCTCATTTCTAAATGGATTGTATGGACGACGAACTTGACGCGATCCGGGAGAAGAGGATGAAGGATCTCCTGACCCGGATAGAGGGCAGGTCGGTGGGGGGAGTGATCGTCGTCGACCAGGAATCGTTCGCATCAGTACTTGCAGCTCACCCGCGGCTTGTCGTGGACTTCTGGGCCGAGTGGTGCGGGCCGTGCAGGATGGTCGGACCCGTGATAGAGGAGCTTGCCGCGGAATTCGCGGGCGATGTAACGTTCGGGAAATGCGACACTGACGCAAATCAGGGGCTCGCCGTCCACTTCGGCATCTCGGCAATCCCTTCGATCCTCCTCTTCGCAAACGGCCAGATGGTCGACCGGATCATCGGGGCATACCCGAAGGAAACGATAAAAGAAAGGATTACAAGAGCTTTTGGAGGGAGCGGGAGATGACTTGGGGAACCCGCCTCCATCACCAGCTACTTAACCGGTTTCGTCCAACACACTAAGAGCGGAGGTACAAAATGGATAAAGACGGGCGCGATGACGTGCAGACGATTATACTCGATGAGAGCGCCGATTATTACCGCGAATTGTCCGAGTACCTCGAGGTGCTCTCGAATTCCCAGCGGCTCCGGATCATCAAGATCCTCGAGAAGGGGCCTGCCGAGGTAAGGAAGATCGCCTCTGAGATAGACACGAGTTACGAGAACACGAAGAAACACCTGGACCGGCTCCTCTCGACCGGCCTTATCAAGAAGGAGGCAGGGCTCGGCCAGGCTACCTCGAAGGGTATGCACCCGGTCTGGAAGTATTCGCTTGTCCCCGGTGCGATGGAAGCGATCGTCAGGAACCTCTCCCTCTTCGGGAACATGCGGATCAACCTGATCGACCCTGACATGCGGAAGCGCCTCGATGCGGTCAGGGCCCAGGTCGCCACCGAACTGAAGGCGAACGACCCGTTGATCGTCGTACTCGGGGGATCGGATGACGGGAAGGTCTTTCCTCTCAGGGGCGTATCGGTGAAAGCCGGGCGTGTCGACCCGGGGCATGAATTGAAATACGATCCTGCACTGGATGTCGTACTTGCGGGCGAGTACAGCGCGGTGAGCCGCGTCTCGAAGCCCCATGGCCGGTTCGTGAACGAGGAAGGACGCTGGTATATCGAGGACAACGGGAGCACGGGCGGGACGACTGTCAATACCGTATCCCTCGGGAAGGGGAGCAGGTCACCGCTCCGTGACGGGGACCTTATCGAGCTTGCGAAGGGCCCCAAGGGTGCAAAGCTCCTCGTGATCATGACCGGCGAGGTACCTCCGGTCTGAATTCCCAAAATTTCCCTCTACACGTATGAAGAATTCTTTCGTGAACCTGCGATCTCTTATCTTCGTTTCGCTGGTCCTTCTCCTGTGCGTCCAGGGGGTAATGGCTGAAGTTACCTATACGATAACTGCTTCAGCAGGACCGCACGGTTCGATCACGTTTCTCCCTGTCAACAGTCCCGATGTCCTGGAAGCGGGCACGAAAATTGCAAAAATAACCCCGGACAACTATTATGATATTCTCGATGTCCTCGTCGATGGTTCGTCCGTGGGAGCAGTATCCTCCTATACTTTCAACAGGGTATACGAGAACCATACGATCTCGGCACAGTTCACACCCCAGGATGGAGGCCTGTACGTCATGTCGATCCCCGAGGGTGCCGATATATACGTGGACGGGGTCAAGACGCCATACCAGACCGATTTCAATTTTCCCATACCCGCGGGCGATCATACTATCACGCTGAAGAAGACGGGGTACCGCGACTGGTCCGACACGGTGACGATAGATCCCGGGCAGTCGAAGGTGATCGCACCGGTTACCCTCGTTCCTGCAACGCAACCGCCCACCACTACGGCGGTGCCGACGACAACGACGCCCGTCCCCACGACTACCACACCGGTCCCGACGACCCAGACCCCCAGGTATACCATAACCGTCACCCAGGCGCTGCACGGGGCGATCACCCCGGGTACGGTGATGAAGAATGAAGGTGCGAGCCAGACCTTCACGATCACCCCTGCCAACGGGTACAGGACAGGAGCGGTGATGGTGGACGGAGTCTCGGCCGGAGGTGTTCCGAGTTATGCGTTCACGAACATCAGGGCGAACCATACGCTCACCGCGACATTCGCCCAGATTCCCGCGACCAGATACACGATAACCGTGACCCAGGCACTCCACGGGACAATCTCGCCGGGCACTGTGACAAAGAACGCAGGTGAAAGCCAGACCTTCACCATCACACCGGCATCCGGATACCACATCGGATCGGTGGTCGTCGACGGAGTCTCCGTGGGAGCGGTCTCGAGTTACCCGTTTACGGGCATCAGTTCGAACCATACGATCACCGCCTCCTATCTGCTCAACACGGTCCCGCAGTATACGATAACAGTCATCCAGACGATCCACGGGACAATTACCCCCGGGACTGTCGTGAAGAACAAGGGAGACAGCCAGACTTTTTCAATCACAGCCGATTCAAATTATATCCTCGACCAGCTGATCGTCGACGGGTCGATTGTCGCCGGAGCACCCGAGATCTACACATTGACAAATATCCAGGCAAACCACGTGATCACTGCGGTATATGCGGCCAATCCAGTGACACTCACGCCAACCACGTATCCCACTGTCACCACCACATCCCCTACCACCATTCCGACGACATCAGTCACGACGATACCGCCCGTCACTACTCCTCCGACACCCGGGATGACTACCGTTCAACCGACAATTCCGGTTACTCAGACCGGGACAGTCCCTGTTACCCTGCCCATCACGGGTGAGCCGACTCCCGGTCAGAACGCAAGCACGAACGGTACCGGTGGAGAACCGCCCAGGGGGGTCAGTACGACGGACCTCCTTTCAGTACTGCCAACAGCGCTCATACCTCTCGCTTTTCTCTTCTCGCGCGACCTCCTGAAGTCGGGGGGGACGAGGCTGACTGAGTCAAGGCGGACTCGCGCACTCACAGGGGTTTTCCAGGCTTTATGCGGAATTTCACTCCTCTATATTCTGAACTGGTTTGTCAGGGCAGGCCCCGGGCTTGCCACCGAACTCATGGCGCCGGCGATAGTCTTTGCCATGCTCCTCCTCACGTACGGGGCGTTCTCGGCACTTGCAGTAAGTTCGGGCCTGATTATATCGAGACCGCTGCAGTCGACGCTCCGGGTGCATATAATAATCGGTGTCCTGATCCCGCTCTTCATACCCATTCTCTT
>JAJRBP010000221.1 GCA_028679405.1 Methanoregulaceae archaeon
CAAAAGCAGGTCGATGTCGTCAAGATCGATCACCTTGAGGAGAGCGAAGTTGTAACGAGCTTCGTTCTGTGTCCGCTGTCGACGCTCCAGACACTCTACCAGTTTCTCAAGGACGCCACAAAGGAAATGGATATGAAGGGCGATGAACTCGACCCCGTCGCTGCGCAGGTTGGAATGCTTGTCTATTCCGGGATGGATACCCATGCCATCGAAAACATGCTCGGCATCCAGCACGACGAGATCGAAAAGATATACGATAATCTGCTCCGAATCGGCGTTGTCGAAGTGGTACTCGTCCGAAGGGAGGTTCAACTCACGCCCAAGGGGGTGAGATACATCACTGATGCTGTGAAAACACCGGGATCCTGACTTTCATTAGGTTCATATACGCCGGTAACCTAGATCTCTATTTGATATGGGTAGAATTCTTATCGTCGACGACACCCTTTTCATGAGGACTCTCCTCCGGAATATCCTCTTCTCCGGGGGCCACAACATCGTGGGCGAAGCGGGAGACGGAGCAGAAGCCATTGAGAAGTACAAGGAGCTGAAGCCGGACCTGGTGACCATGGACGTTGTGATGCCGAAGTTAAACGGTATAGAGGCGTTAAAGGGGATCAGAGGCTTTGACGGGAATGCAAGGGTGATAATGTGCACGGCCGTGGGACAGGAACAGATGGTAAAGCTTGCGATTAAGAACGGGGCGCGAGGGTACATCGTAAAACCGTTCCAGGCACCGAAAGTGCTCGAAGAAATTAAAAACGTCCTCGGATCGTAACTCATGATCCGCGTTCTTGTTATCGACGACTCTCTCTTCATGCGGACGGTAATCAAGGATATGCTCTCGCACAGCCCCCACATCGAGGTAGTCGACAGCGCGCGGGACGGGCTCGAAGCCCTTAAAAAAATTAAGGAACTGGAACCGGATGTCATTACCCTCGACATCGAGATGCCCCAGATGAACGGCCTTGAACTCCTCGCTCATCGAAACGATATCAGGGCCTGGCCAAAGACCCTCATGGTCTCGTCGCTTACCTCGGAGAGCGCAGAAATGACAAGAAGGGCCATGGAGCTCGGTGCCGATGATTTTTTACTCAAACCGGGTGATATCAGGGCGGTCCGCGGTCTGGAACGCGACCTGATCGGGAAAATCACCAACCTTGTACAGATCTCCTATGTCAACCAGAAGGCCAGGGAGAATCCTTGCGAAATTGCTGAACGAATCGTTTTGATTGGGGCTTCTGCGGGAGGTCCGCAACAACTCGATATTGTCCTCTCCGGGCTCGATCCCCGGCTCAATGCCGGGGTGGTGGTTACCCAGCACATGCCGGCAGGAGGGTTTACCGCGGCTCTTGCCGCCAGACTGAACCGGGTTTCGCCACTTCCGGTCAGGGAGAGCGAGAATGGGATGATTCTTCGTCGGGGGTGTGCAGTGGTTTCCAAAGCGGGCTATCACTCGGTCATCGCGGGTGCAATCGGAGAACGGGGCGAACGCGGGGGCAAGGTAATCCATTCACGGGCCCCGCCGGTGCATGCGGTGCGGCCCGCCGTTGACATGACCTTTTCTAGCGGAGCAAAAATCTTTGGAGTTCACACTGTTTCAGCCCTGCTGTCCGGGATGGGAAATGACGGAGGAGAGGGCACGATGGCGGTGAAGAATGCAGGAGGAAGGACAATAGTCTGCAAAGAATCCGACTGCCTCGTCTATGGAATGGCCCGTGCTGCCCTCAAGCGAAATGTGGTTGACCGTATCGTACCGCTTCGGGAAATGGCGGGCGATATCATGGAGCTGGTGGCGGAGGCGGGATAATCGTGTCGGAGACCGATGCATACCGGGCACTCTATGTCGCAGAGTCCCGGGAGTACCACGAGAAAATCGTGAAGAATCTTCTTCTTCTGGAGAAGGGGACGGACCATGGGGCCATTGACGAGATATTCCGGGCCGCGCATTCTTTAAAGGGTATGTCGGCATCCATGGGATTTTTGGGCATGGAACGGCTCTGCCATGCGATGGAGGATGTCTTTTCCGTTGTGAGAAGTGGCAAAGCCGAATTTGACCAGTCACTTGGGGATCTGCTCCTCGCAGTGACCGATGAGATCGAGGCGATGCTCGATGCAATAGAGGCCGGAGACGAGGACAGTACTCCTGATCTCGAGGCAAAAATATCCGCACTGTCGGAATGGAGAAGGGGCGGTGCAGTGGGAAGTCCAAGTGAAGCCGGAGAACGTTCATCCGGTCCCGTTGCGCCCGCGGAGAATGCGGTTGAAGGATCCGCGGATTATCATATTAAGATCCGAATGGATTCCTCCTGCGATAACGCCAATCTCCGCGGGATGCTTCTGCTTCAGAACATCGGGTCGCTCGGAGAGATTGTATCGTGTGTCCCACCTGAATCGGTCATAGAAGACGGCGTCTTTGAAGGATCGATAGAACTCGGATTGCGCACCGATGCAGGAGAAGAAGCGGTCCGGGCTGCAAGCCAGGTCACCGGGGTAAAAGAGCTGGAGATTATCAGGCGCGATGGCATAGAAGAACCCGAAAGAGAAACTCCGGGCACAGGAACAGTCCGCAATGAAGAACATGAGGTGAAGGAGGGGATTCTCCCGGAGGGAAAAGGGAGGGAAGTGAAGAATATCAGGGTGGACATTTCCCGCCTCGACCAGATGATGAACCTAGTCGAGGATCTCGTAATTAACCGCGGCCGAATCCAGCAGATTGCACGGAAAAATCAATTAAAGGAACTCGAAGAGACCCTCAATATGGTCGGCAGATCGGTCTCCGATCTCCAGAATCTGATGATGAACATCAGAATGATCCCGCTCACCCACATCTTCAACCGTTTTCCGCGCGTCGTCAGGGATATCGCCCGTCGTGAGGAGAAAGACGTTGAACTTTCAATCGAAGGGGGAGACGTCGAGCTCGACCGGAGCGTCATGGAAGGCCTGAATGATCCGCTCCTTCACCTGATCCGGAACGCGATCGATCATGGAATCGAGCATCCCGCGCAGAGGATATCGGCCGGGAAACTGGGAACAGGCCATCTTCGAATTGCAGCAAGACGCGAAAGCGAGAATGTCATCATTCTGATAGAAGATGACGGACGGGGGATCGATGTGCACCGGGTGCAGACAAAAGCGATCGAACGTGGAGTAATTACG
>JAJRBP010000197.1 GCA_028679405.1 Methanoregulaceae archaeon
GATCGTGACCCGTCTCGCCTTCCAGAGGAACCTCTCCGGGTTTGGGTTCAGGATCGGCGAGCTCCGGTGGTGGCTCCTGGCGATCGTCATCCCGGTTGCCGTCGGGCTCGTGACGTTCGGCACCGCGTGGGTCACCGGCATCGCGCCATTGCTGGCTGACAAGGCCGCGGCCATGCTCGCGCTGCCGGCACTGCAGGCTTTCCTCGTCGCATTATGCTTCAATATCGTGTCGGCGACAGGCGAGGAGCTCGGGTGGCGGGGGCTGCTCGTCCCCGAGCTCGGCAGGTTTGCCACGTTCACGCAGATCGCGATCATCTCCGCATTCATCTGGTTCTGCTGGCATGTGCCGGTCATGCTCGCCGGGGGATACCAGGGTTCGGGCGGGCTTGCGTACTCGATGGCCGTGTTCTTCCTCTCCATGATCGGCGGCTCCACCCTGTTTGCCTGGATCCGGCTCCGGTCCGGCAGCGTCTGGCCGGCCGCCATTCTCCACGGCGTCCATAACTACTTCACCCAGACGTTCTACCCCGCGATCACGGCAATGACTGAGGCAGGGGGGGCGATGCTCGGTGAGTTCGGCTGGTATATGGTGCTCATAAGCATCGTTCTCGGGCTTGTCTTCTGGCACCTCAGGTATATGCTCCCAAAGATGCCGAAACCAGAGGGCGGCCTGTAGGGCGTTCCGGCAATCGTATTCAATCGTTCAAAAGGGAATACTTAAATTCGGGATCCTGACGGACCCCGGTCGTTCTCAGTCGGTTTTTTTTCGAATTTTTCTGAAAACAAAGGAGCAGATTAAATTCGATCAGAAGTATTTCTCAATACCCATATCTCTGAATATCCGGATGATGACTCCCAAACGTGAACCAGACAGCCCCCTGGAAGTAAAACGAAAGCACTATATTATGATCGGGATAGAGATCACTTCACCTGACCGGGATGAACCTCGATATTTTTCACCGGATGTCGGACGAGGAGAAGCACCGGTACCCCGGGTTCCTTTTCTGGCACGACCGGCGATTCCATCCTGAGTCTCCGGGGAACCCAAAATGACCTGCCCGGCAGCCCGCCATGAAGAGATGCGGACAGCGGTTGCCCTCTCGATCCTGACCGCGGCCATGGCAGCGGTCCAGTCGGCAGGCGGTATCCTCGTCCCCGGAATCTACCGGGATAACCTCTGGGTCGTGGGCACCTGGCACGGGACCGACCTCGTGACCCTCATGATCGCGGTCCCCATTCTTCTCGTGGGGATATATTACGCACGTCAGGGATCCTGCAGGGGCTGGCTCCTCTGGATCGGGATGCTCTACTACGTCCTGTACAACAATATGTACTACCTCTTCGGGACGGCCTTCAACCGGTTCATCATCGTGTACGAACTCCTCCTCGTTCTCTCGGCAGGTGCCCTCCTGTCTGCCCTCGTGGCGATCGATGCCGGCCGGATCGCGGCGCATCTCCGGCCCGGGGGATGGACGAAGTGGATCGCCGGATGGATGTTCGTTCTCGCGGCAATACTCCTCGCAAACGCGCTCAGCGAGTACATCGCGTTCCTCCGGGACGGGCAGGTCCCGCAGATAATCGCCGATACCGGCCTGCAGACTGACCTGGTCGCGATCTGCGATATGACCCTGTGGGTCCCGCTCCTTCTCCTGGGTGGGGTATGGCTCCTCAGGTCACGCCCGTGGGGATATATCGTCTCGCCGCTGATCCTCGTCTCTGCCGGCGTGTATTTCATCGGGCTTGTCGCAGCGACCTGGTTCCAGGACATCGCAGGGATCCCGGGTGCGATGACTTTCATGCCTCTCTGGATCGCCCTCGCGGCCGGGAGCCTCGTATCTTCCGCGGCCTTCCTCGCTGCCTTGAAATCACCGGAGCATGCATCATGATCCGCGGTCTGATGCAGGGGTAATCCCGGGGTGGCGGCGGCTGCCGCGGGGATTCAACGATCCATGGTGAGGCGGATTGCAATCGGTTCGCGAGCCTTGCGCATGAGAACGGCAACCGATTCATTCCGGTGCGCCCGTGCACACCCGATCCGCCACCCGCGGACACGATGTTGACGTGGCGGTTCAGGTGGCGGTGCAGGTCATGACAGCCAGGATTCTCTCCATACGCCTCCCTTCCTCTTCGCAGGTTACTTAATATACCAATCGGAGATAATTGAGGAGTGATATAAATACCGGTATGATCCCCTCTCCTGCACTAACCTGCCAGGCATTCCACCACGCGGAGGGAGAACCGTCGTCGCCCGGCCTTTTCCGGAAGGGAGATGTGAACCTGCATGGCGTATAGTATCCTCCTCTTCGACCTGATCGTCGCGATGCTGTTTGTCTCCGGCCTCTCCATGGCCGGTCTCGGGCTGTACGGCAGGCGGTTCGTGAAAAGGATCCCTGCAGCAACGCCTTACGTGGTGCTGATGTTCTCCGCTGCCGGGTGGGCGGTACTGTACGCCCTCGACCTCCTTGCGCCCACTCTCCCGCAGAAGATCGCCTATCACAACCTGCGCTTCCTCTTCCTTCCCTTCTTCTCTGTCCTCGAACTCTGGTTTGTCGTCGCCTACGTGAAGAGACCGGAATGGCTCCGCCGGGACCGGGCCGCCCTGGCCCTCATCGTCCCGGTGATCGCCTGTGTCCTCGCGCTCACGAGCCCGTTCCATACCCTGTTCAGGTACAACTTCTCGATCAACACCGCCGGCCCGGTCCCCTTCCTCCAGTATTCGGGGAGCCCGTTCTTCACGTTTTACAGCCTGTATTCCCTGGCCCTCGTGGTCCTTGCCGTGGGAATGCTCGTCGTTGAGAAGAGAAAACAGGGGACTCTCCTCGAGATGCAGACCCTTCTCGTGCTGCTCGCGCTCGCGATACCCACGGTCCTCAACTACGCGTTCCAGGCCGGGCTGACCCCGGTCCAGGGCGTGAACATGACGCCGGTCCTCCTCTGGGTGATGGCGGTCCTCTATACCGTAGCGCTCTTCCGGTACCACTTCCTGGACATCGTGCCGGTTGCCCGGAGCCGCCTGATCGAGACGATGAGCGCACCTGTGATCGTGCTCGATACCGGGGGCCGGATCATCGACCTGAACCCTGCGGCGTGCCAGTTCTTCTCGCACACCTCTTCATCCGCCATCGGCAGGAAGATCGGAGAGATCGTCCCCGACTGGCCGGATTTTCTCGAATTTTCAGGATCGGCAGGGACCAGGAGGGCAGACCTCACCCGGCACCTCGACAGCGGCGATCGGTACTACTCGGTCTCGACCGAGCCACTCCTGACAAGGAGCGGGGAGATCGAGGGGCAGATCCTCCTCATCCAGGACATCACCTCCCAGAAGACTGCAGACCAGGCCCTCCACGAGAGCGAGAGCCGGTTCAGGCAGCTCGCCGATGCGACGGTCGAAGGGATCGTCCTCCACAAGGGAGGGATCATCAGGGACCTCAACGAGCGTGCCTGCGGGATGTTTGGGTATTCGAGAGAGGAGATGATCGGCAGGGATATCTTCACCCTCATCACCCCGGAATCAGTCGAGCAGGTCCGGCAGAACGTCGCGAGAGCATATGACAAGTCCTACGAGGCCAGACTGCTGCGCAGGGACGGCTCGACGGTCTGGGCAGAGATACGTGGCCACACCTTCATTTCAGGGAACGAAACGCTCCGGATCGCCACGTTCTGGGATATCACGGAACGGCGGGCTGCAGGAGCAGCAATCCGGGAGAGCGAGGAGAAATTCCGCGCCCTGGTAGAGACCACCAGCGACTTCATCTGGGAGGTCGACGGGGCCGGGCGGTATACCTACGTCAGCCCCAGGGTGCGTGAGATGCTCGGGTACGAGCCGCAGGAGATGATCGGCAGGACCCCGTTCGATTTCATGCCGGGCGACGAAGCATCGCACGTTGCTTCGGAGTATACAAAGCTGGTCGAATCCCGGCTGCCGATCAATGCGCTTGAGAACAAGTGCGTCCGCAGGGACGGGGCGGTCGTGGTCCTCGAGACGAGCGGGATGCCGAAGTACTCAAAGGACGGTTCATTTGACGGGTACCGCGGGATCGACCGGGATATCACGCAGCGCAGGCAGGTTGAGGAAGCGCTCCGCGAGAAGACCGAGGAGCTTGACCAGTATTTTACCACGAGCCTCGACCTCTTCTGCATCGCCGATACCGACGGGTACTTCAGGCGTCTGAACCCCGAATGGGAGAAAACGCTCGGCTACACGCTTGCCGAACTCGAGGGGAGGCGGTTCCTTGACTTCGTGCACCCGGACGACCTCCGGGAAACGCTCGATGCAATTGCCGACCTGTCCTCCCAGAAAGAGGTACTCAATTTCACCAACCGGTACCGCCACAAGGACGGGACGTACCGGTGGATCGAGTGGCGGTCCTTTCCCAAGGGAAACCTGATCTTTGCCGCGGCCCGGGACATCACCAAGCGCAAAGCTGCCGAGAAGGCACTCGCGGAAGCGGAGGAGAAGTACCGGACCCTCGTGGAGTACAGCCAGAGCATCATCTTCACCATCCTCCCTTCAGGGGTGTACACGTTCGTCTCACCCAGCTGGACGAAACTGCTCGGGCACGAACCGTCCGAGGTCGTCGGCCACGACTGCCGGGAGTTCATCCACGAAGACGACCTCCCGAAATGCAAGATGTGCCTGAAAAGGACCCTTGAGACCGGGGAAATGCAGCCTGGCGTCGAATACCGGATCTTCCACAAGAACGGGTCCGTCCGGTGGTTCCGCACCATCGCCGTCCCGGTCTACTCCGACGGGGGAACCATCACCTCGTTTGTCGGGAACGCTCTCGACTTCACCGACCGGAAGATGGCCGAAGATGCGCTCCGTGAGAGCGAGGAGAAATACCGGACCATCATCGAGAACATGCAGGACATCTTCTACCGGACCGACCTTGCCGGGAATATCACGATGATCAGCCCCTCTGCCTCAGTCATCGCGGGATACGACCTCGACAAGCTGATCGGGTCCGATGTGCTTTCGGTATATGCCGATCCTGAGGAACGGA
>JAJRBP010000144.1 GCA_028679405.1 Methanoregulaceae archaeon
TGCGACCACCTTCTCGATCTCGCTGTCCGAAAGAGTCTTTCCCTTGTACCGGTTGAGATCCAGTCCCTTCTCCCTTGCCTTGATAGTTATCAGGGTCTGTTTCCCTTCCCTGAGATCCGACCCCCTGTCCTTCCCGCTCGTTCCCGCATCCGCCTCGATATCGATGAGATCGTCCTTGATCTGGAACGCCATGCCCGCATTGAGTGCATAGTGGTACAGGGCATTCACACGGTCGGGATTTCCTCCTGCGAGGATCGCACCGATACCTGCGGCGGCTGCGTAGAGCACCCCGGTCTTCTTCCGGACCATCTCCAGGTACTCCCCCTCGTCCACGTCGTCCCGTGTGGAGAAACTGATGTCCATGTGCTGCCCCTCGCAGATCTCCACGCATGTCCTCGCGAGCATCGAGACCGCCCTCACCTTGGCGTTGTCGCTCGCGAGGCTCATGCAGATGAACTCGAATGCACGGGCGTAGAGTACGTCCCCGGCGAGAATCGCCGTCGGCTCGTCCCATTTTGTATGGACAGTAGGTACCCCCCTCCTCGCAGTATCCTCGTCCATGATATCGTCATGGATAAGCGTGAAGCTGTGCGTCAGCTCGAGCGCGATTGCGGCCGGGACCACATTTGATGAAGAGCCACGTTTCGCTGCATCGGCCGCGAGCATCACGACTGCCGGCCGGAGCCGCTTTCCACCCGCAACGAGGAGGTGGGCACTCGCCTTCGAAAGCTCGTCATGAGTGGTACCGAAATACCGCTCGATCAGGCGGTCGATCTGTGCTGCGTTGGTATCCAGGTATTCAGTGAGCTCCATATCCTTCTCCCTAGTTCAGTTTCAGGCGCTGGCCGTTCGACATAATGTGGACATCAGAGTGGAGGGTATACCCGAGCTCGGTCGTGAAGTCCGCGTACGCCGAGATCATCCCGATATGGCCGTGGGCCGGGATGACATGCTGGGGATTCAGGAGATGGATGAACTCGTAGTGGTCCTCCCGGTACGCATGCCCTGTTACGTGAAGGTCTTCGAAGATCCTCGCACCCGACATCCTCAGGTGTGCTTCGACCAGGTACCTCTGGCCGACATTCATCGGGTTCGGGATCACTTTTGCCGAGAAGATTACCTTGTCACCCTTATCGATCTTATACGGTGTGTCCCCGAGCACCACCCTGGTCAGGATGGAGCCCGGCTCACCCTGGTGGCCGGTGACGATCGGGAGGAACTTCTCCTTGCCCATCTTCATCATCCTCCTCATCGTGCGGTCGACTGTCCGCCTGTTCCCGAACATGCTCATCGTCTCAGGGAATGAGACGAGCTTCATCTGCTCCGCCGTCGAGGAGTATCGTTCCATCGAGCGGCCGAGAAGAAGCGGTTTTCGCCCGATCTCGTGTGCACACTCCGCGATCGTCTTTATACGCGAGATGTGGGAGGAGAACGTGCTCACGAGGATCGCGTTCTTGTCGTCCTCATAACTCGTGATCGTGTCCCGGACGAGATCCCGGGCAATCCGCTCGCTCGGGGCACGGCCCTTGTTGGTGATATAGGTGCTCTCCACGATCAGGGCGAGGACCCCCTCCTTGCCGATCTGCCGCAGCCGCCCGAAATCAGGCGGATCACCAATAACCGGCGTCCGGTCGAGCTTGTAGTCGCATGCGTACACGATCGCCCCGTGCGGGGTGTGAAGCACCGGTGTTACCGTGTCGATGATGCTGTGCTGCATCCTGACGAACTCGAGGGTCAGGTTTTGCGAAAGCGTGTACCTCTGGCCTGATTTCAGGGCAAAAAGCTTGTTGTTCACCCCGAATTTCTGTTCTCCTGCAATCTGCTGCCTGATCAGTTCCGTCGTGTACGGTGTCGAGATGATCGGGGCGTTGTACCGGTGCGCAAGTTTCGGTATCGCACCGATGTGGTCCAGGTGCCCGTGCGAACAAACGATTGCCTTGACGCTCCCTTCGACGCCATTCATCATTGTATCGTCCGGTATCGCTTTCATCTGGATCAGATCCAGCGAGTGCATATTCTCCACCTCGGCATCCTCATGGATCATCACCTGATCGAGGCGGAGTCCCATATCGAAGATTACAATCTCCTTTCCACAGCGGACGGCGGTCATATTCCGACCTACTTCATCGTAACCACCCACCGCAATTATCTCAATATCCATCTTTACTCTCCCAATGGCTGCCCATCATCTCCCGGGTGACACCCGTGACGAGCATGCGTTTCTTTCTCAGTTCTTCTATCGAACGCGACCCGGTGAGGAACATTGCCGCTCTCAACTGGAGGATTATCGCATCGATCTCCACGTTCAGCAGTTCCTCTCCCCCGACGGCCGGCTGTAAGAGTGGCAGTGCCATACCGCACAGGTCAGCTCCAAGCCTGAGAGCTTTCGCCATATCCACGCCGGTCCGTATGCCGCCTGTCGCGATGACAGGTCCTCCCCCGGCCACCTCTCCAAGGCTCACCGCAGTGGGAATTCCCCACTCGAGCAACCCTTCTCCGAGTGCGATCCGCTTCGCATCTCCCTTGTCAGTTCCTTCTCCGGCCCGTATCCCTTCGACGACTGCCCATGAGGTGCCCCCCCAGCCACCGATGTCGATGGCCTGGACGCCTGCACCCCGAAGCAATCCGGCGGTCTCTGCCGAGATGCCACTCCCAGTTTCTTTTACGATTACCGGGTACTTATACTCTTCACATAAAGACCGCAGTGCATCCAGGCAGCCGGTCGCATCATGGTCCCCTTCGGGCTGGATCGCCTCCTGGAGGAAGTTGAGGTGAATGGCGATCGCATCGCCGTCGATCATCTCGACCGCGCGCTCCACCCATTCGATGCCATGGTCGCGCAGCTGGACGATCCCGAGGTTTGCAGCGAGAAATGCATGCGGGGCTGTATCCCGTACGACGCTGAACGTGTCCTCGAGGCGGGGGTCCTCGATGGCTGCACGCTGCGAGCCTACACCCATGGGGATCCCGTACTTCTCCGCGGCCGTCGCAAGATGCCTGTTCAGGATCTTCGTATCCGGGTGCCCACCCGTCATTGCGGCGATAAAAAGTGGAAAAGCAAATTTCCGCCCAAGAAATTCAGTTCCTGGATCGACCGCGTCCATATCGATCCCGGGGAGGGCATCGTGAACAAACCTGATATCCTCAAACCCGGTGAATCCGTAGGAGACCGCCCGCTCACAGCAGATCCTGATGTGGTCGAGTTTGCGTGGCGAGGTCCCCCGTTCCCTTCCTGTCAAAAACCACTCCCCCTGACAGACGTGCCGCCGTGCGGACGTCCGTCAAGAAAATCCCCGACGCGTGAGATGTTGAAGATATCCGAACCGATCCCCGTCCTCGCGAGGGCGACCAGCTCCCGGATCTTTCCTTCCATACCACCGGTTACGTCGACATTCTTCGACCCCCCCGGATGCGGGAGAGGGCTGTCCGGAGTGACCAGGGGGACAACGACACCGTCCCGGAGGAGGCCGGGCACATCGGTCGCAAGCCCAATCCTCCCGATCCGGAGAGGATGGGCAAGCCTCCTCACCAGCTGATCCCCCGATACCACGGACGCCCCCAGGACGCGATCCATTACGACGTCTCCGTGGAGGACCGGGACGATGCCAAGGGCGAGCATCAGGTCCAGGTGAACGTACTCTCCCCCGGAGAGCTCGCCATTATCGGCAAGCCATGCCGAGAGCGGGTGAACCCCGATCGCCTCGAGCCCCGCACGACGGAGCGCCGCGACGACTGCCTCATTCAGGCGCCTGACCGACGCATGGGTCAGGTAGACCCCTTCGAGATTCTCCTTCGTTACCCCGCCGGTAAGCCTGTACCTCGACGCCTCCGGGTGACCGCACGAGCCCGCCCCATGGACAATGACGATTCCTGAATTCCTCCGCTTCACGATCTCTCCGGCAACGGACTCAATCACCTCGTGCCTGATCCTGCAGTCCCCGGACTTGTCGGTGATAACGCTTCCGCCCAGCTTCAGGAGGATCCGTTCAGACATCCTTCTCCTTTCTTGCCCCTTCCGTGTCGACACCCGTGATGACCGCTCGTGCTTCGCATGCCTCTATAGCCCCGGCGACCCGGTTCTTCATGTGTTTCGGGCAGAGCGCCACCATCGAACCGCCACCACCGGCACCTGTGATCTTGGCCCCGTAGGCTCCCGCAGACCTGGACGCCAGCACGAGCCTCGAGAGAACGGAATGGCCCACCCCCAGGGCCTCGAGGAGAGCATGATTGATATTCATCAGTTTTCCCAGTTGGGGGGGGTCGCCCATGTGGTGAAGGGCATTCAAAGTGACCCCCTCGATTGCATCGAGGATCGGGTTGCAGACTTCCGGGTGCTTCCGCTTCATCTCGGCAACCTGTTCGACCATCCTGGCCGTGCTATGGGAGACGAGAGAGTTGCCGATCACCATGTGGAAGTTCTGAACCGGGAGCCGGCGGCGTTGCGTACCGCTGATGAATATAAGGCCGCCGAATGTCGAGACCGAGGTATCGGTAGGGCTCGCCCTTCCTTTCTGTACTTTCTTCTCGATCTCGAATGCAGTCCTCGCGATATCATCCAGGGTGTATTTCAGCCCGAATTCATCGTTGATCGCCGAGAGTGTCGCAACGGTGACCGCGGCCGATGAGCCGAGACCGGAGGAACTCGGGATCTGCGAACTGATATACACGCTCCCTTTTACCCCCATCACTTCGAAACAGCTGTCGATGTAGGGGGACTTCGCGTGGTGGGCATTCCGGCTCTTCCTGACGGTCACGAATACCCTTGGACGGATCGCCACCGCGATGCCCGGTTTTCCGTATACGACCGCATGTTCACCGAAGAGGAAGACTTTCCCTGGGGCGCTCCAGGTCGCCACCTAGATCACCGCGATCGCCGCGTACCCCACAACTTCCCGGTCATCCCCTGTTTTATCCCCGCTCGTCGCATACTTGAGAAGCTCCCCGCGACGTGCACCCATCTCCCCGCATACCAGTGCTACAGCGGCAATGGGGCCGTATCCGCATGCACTCACGTCGCGTTCTCTTATCCGGCGATAAAACTCAGGAACATCGAGATTTTTTAATGCCTCGATCGCATAGAGGTCCTTCGCACGGGCAGATTCGGCGGGGACGTAGTGGGAAAAATCGCTCGAAGCCACTGGAACTATCTCCCGTCTCGTCCTCCTCGCGGCGGCAAGGACCTGGCCGGCCAGCTCCTGCGCATCGTCAGGATTCTGCGACCCCATCATCACCGGTGCAATCCGGGCACGGGGAAACCGGTACTTGATGAACGGAACCTGGACCTCGATGGAGTGCTCCTCACGCTGCGAGACTTCGTCGACATCGATATTCATCGCTCTCACGAGCTCGGTATCGTTATCGACCACTCCGAGCGGCGTCTCCCACGGGATCTCGGAAACACAGGTATTGTATCCCCGGTGGCTCGGGCCGATCACCACAAAGGTACCGGAGAACTGCGGGCTGATCGAGGCGAAAGCGGTGGCCGCGATCTCGCCCGAATAGACGTACCCGGCATGGGGTGAGACAATACCTTTCACCCCGGACCGGCCTGTCTTTCCGGAAAAGAACCGCTCCAGGAGCTGTTCAAGATGGCTGGGTTCGCCGGGATAGAACATCCCTGCGACAGCACTCGCGCGGACCTGCATGGAATCTTCCTCCGGGACCTTTGTCGTTTCAGAACTCTGTCTCGAAGTCCTCGAGGGTGAGAGTGGTCGATATACCCCGGATCCGAAGCATCTCCTTTGTAAGGAGATAGTAGATCATGGAGAGCGCTTTCCGGCCCTTGTTGTTGGTGGGAATGACCAGGTCGACAAAACTGGTCATATTATTGGTATCGCAGAGAGCGACGATCGGGACGCCGGCCTGGACCGCTTCCTTGATCACCTGCGCATCGCCGATAGGGTCGGTAACAACGACGACCTCGGGCTCGAGGTAGCCGTTTAAGTTCTGGTTGGTCAGAAGTCCCGGGATGAAACGCCCGGTCATCGCCATGCCGCCTACTGTCTCTGCAAATTTACGGGCCGGGAACTGGCCGTACTGACGGGATGTCACGACAAGGATCTGCGACGGATCGAATTGGGAAAGAAACTTTGCGGCGGTCTTTATCCTCTCGTCGGTCTCCCTGATATCAAGGATATACAGGCCGTCGCCCCTGACACGGTAAATAAACCGTTTCATGTCCTTGCTCTTCTGCTGGGTACCGATGTGGACCCCCGCAGCAAGATATTCCTCGACCGGTACAAGCGGTTCTTTCAGTACGATTTCCAGTTCATTCTCTGTCATTCTGTCATCTCCTCTATGCGGATCAACTCGTTCAGTTTCGCGATTCTCTCGCCGCCGACCACTCCGGTCTTCAAAAAGATACAATCGAAAGCAGTCGCAAGATGGGCGATCGACGTATCGGTCGTCTCGCCCGACCGGTGGCTCATCACGGTATCTATCCCGTTCACGTGGGAGAGCCGTATCGCCTCGTAGGTATCGGTGAGCGTCCCGACCTGGTTTGGCTTGATAAGGACGCAGTTCGCAGAGCCGGTCTCGAGCCCCTGGACGATCCGTGCGGTATTCGTCACAAAGAGGTCGTCGCCGCAGACCAGGCAGCGGTCGCCCACCTGCCCGGTCAGGTCTGCGAACCCTGAAAAATCATCCTCATGGAGAGGGTCTTCCACGTATATCAGCTCATACCGGTCCACGAGCTCAGTTACGTAACCGATCTGCTCTTCCGTGGTGAGCTTCTGGTCCCGGTACTGGTATTTGCCGGACCCGGCGTCCCAGAGCTGGCTTGCGGCCATGTCCACGCCTATCCTGATCTCGAGCCCGGTCTCATCCGATACCGCCGATGCGGCTTCCCTCATCACCTCGAATGCTTCCGTATCGGATAACCTGGGAGCCCATGCCCCCTCGTCTCCCTTGCCGCAGGTCCTGCCCCTGGCACGCAGCAGGTCCCGGACCTTGTGGTGGACCGAGGCATTCGCCATGACCGCTTCGAACGCGGTGGCGGCGCCTGTCGGGACAACAAGGAACTCCTGTATGTCTGTCGCATCAGGTGCATGTGCACCTCCGCCGATCACATTTCCGAGCGGGAGCGGTGTGTCCTTTGCGAATACCCCGGAGAGGTACCTGATAAGGTCAAGGCCCATCGACGAGGCGGCGGCCTTTGCGGTGGCGAGCGAGATCGATACCGCCACGTTCGCCCCAATCACGGCAAAGTCGCCGGTCCCATCCTTTTCGTGAAGGATCCCGTCGATCAACGCCTGTTCTGCCGCATCCTCATCGATAAGGGCAGGGACGACTTCCGCCATCCCATGCCTGACCGCCTCCGCGGGGGGTCTTACCTTCGCTTCGAATTTTCCTGTGCTCGCACCGCTGGGCGCGGCGGCCCGGCCGAAACCGCTCTCCGTGATGACATCCGCCTCAACAGTCGGATTGCCCCTGCTGTCGAGGATTGTCCGGAGCTGTATCTCCCGAATAATGGTCATAAATTTCCTACTTCCTCTTCACCGTGATGGGAATTACTTGCTGG
>JAJRBP010000061.1 GCA_028679405.1 Methanoregulaceae archaeon
CACAGATACGGGAAGCGTACAGACATGGTATTATTCACGTTGACCTTTCCGAGTTCAACGTGATGATATCGGGTGAGGAATGTATTCTCATCGACTGGCCGCAATGGGTCGGAACTGACCATCAGAATGCTCTTGATCTTCTCAAACGTGACATCAGGAATATATTGACATATTTTCACCGGAAGTACTCGCTCGAGTACCAGCTGGAGGAGACGACCGGGTGGGTGACCGGATGAAGGTGTTCGGGATTGATATTATCGGCGGCTCGGTCCGCTCGAGGACGTCCCGCCCGAGGTATGCGCTTGTCAGGATGGAATGCGGCGAGATCCAATCGGAGCAGGAAGTATCAGGTTTCCGCCTCTTCCGCGCACTTGCCTCGGAAAAACCTGAAATTCTCGCGGTTGACAGCATCCAGGAGGTCGCCCAGGACCAGCACGAGATTTTTGCGTTCCTTCAGGCGCTCCCCCCGGCAGTCAGGCTCGTCCAGGTAACCGGAGGGGAGAGAAAGGAGAGCCTTGCGAAGGTGGCGAGCAGGTATAATATCAGGTTCAACAGGACCGATCCCTTCGATGAAGCGAGGACCATCGCCCGGGTAGCCTCCCTTGGGGCGGGTGCCGAGGTAATCGCATTCGAAAACAGTACCGACGTGGTCGTAAGCCGCCACCGGTCCCCCGGGAAGGGCGGGTGGAGCCAGAACCGGTACGTCCGCAAGATGCATGGGGCGGTGCAGCAGCGGGGGAGGGAGATCGAGATGGCACTCATGGCGGCAGGCCAGAGGTACGAAAAGAAGGAGACCCATGCATTCGGGGGATGCAGCAGGGTTGCCTTCCGGGTTTTCTCATCAAGGGACCTGATCCCGGTGTCCACGTACAGCGGTGCCGATATCCAGGTCAGGATAAGCGGGAGAAAACTCGACCGTATCATGTTCAGGCCAGTCAGCGGGAAACCCAAGTACCTCATCGTCGGGATCGATCCTGGCACTACCACCGCCATTGCAGCCCTCGATCTAGAAGGGAACCTTGAGCACCTGAGCAGCTCGAGGCAGACCTCGATGTCCACAGTGACCGAATCTCTCTACCGTGTCGGGAAACCTCTCGTTATCGCATCAGATGTGCGTGACATGCCTTTTTCCGTTGAGAAGGTCAGACGTGCATTTTCAGCCGTCGCATTCTCACCAAGGAACGATATGAGCGTCGAGCAGAAGACCGAGATCACGGCACCGTACCATACGGCAAACGATCACGAGAGGGATGCGCTCTCCGCAGCTCTTGAGGCATACCGTTATTACCGCAATAAATTCCAGGGGATTTTTAAAAGAATCCCGCCGGGTTATGCACTCGATGAGGTCCGTGCCGGACTGATCAGGGGCTTATCCCTCGAGCAGGTGCTCCTCGATCTCCAGGGCAGACGACCCATACGCGAAGAGGAGAAACACCCTGTGGAAGCCAGTACCCCTTCGGACGAAAGGGTACGTGTCCTTGATGGGATGGTCAAAAGGCTTCGTTCGTACGTGCAGGAATTGCAGGGCAGGGTAAATGAGAAGGAGGATGAAATCAATCGTTACCAGGTCCGGCTCAGAAATCTGCGTTCGAATAAAGAAGCGCGTATCAGGAAGGATATCGAGATCACCACCCGCGACGAGATCATCCGGAACCTGAAAAGGAGACTCCGCGTGCAGGAACGTAACTCGAAGAAGCTTGAGAAAAGGCTTGCCAGCATGAAAAAGATCGACGAGTTTCTTGCGGGGGGTGAATCCGCACCCGTGAAGGTACTTTCATCCCTCACCCGTGAAGGTGTGCGTACCCTTGTTGATACCATTGGAATCCTGGAAGGGGATCTCCTGTTCGTGAAGAGAACATCGGGGTGGGGGCGGGTTGTCTCGCGTGAGCTTGCAGAGATGAAAGTCGGCGGAATAATCACAGGCGAAGACCAGATCGATCCTGAGCTGGACCAGGTATTGCTCGAGCTCCGGATTCCGGTGATCTCACAGGAAGAGATCGGCGGAGTCCTGTTCAAGGGAGTATATGGAATCGTCGACCGGAACCTCCTGATGAATGCCCTGAAGAGGCGGGAAACAGTTCAGCAGGCCCATGACCGTACACGAGAACTTTCACGGATAGAGACGATTTTCCGGGATTACCGGGTTGAGCGAGGCAAGGAGATGAGGCGGGTTGGATGATCGTGCGCTGCTTGCCAGGGTAATAGAGATTGTCGGGAGGGAATGCTGTCTCGATGACTGTGCGGTGTTCCCCCTCGAAGACGGCTACCTGGTGGCAACAACCGATATGCTCCACAGGACAACCGATTTTCCGCAGGGGATGACAGACTGGCAGATTGGCTGGATGAGCATCGCGGTTTCCCTTTCCGATATTGCCAGCATGGGGGCAGAGCCTTCCATTCTCCTTCTTGCGATCGGCCTTGACCGGGAAGACCGGATCCAGGGGATCCTCAACGGAGCGAAAACGTGTTGTACCACGTTCGGGGCGAAACTTGCCGGAGGCGACCTGGATAACCACCCCGAGCTTACCCTTGTCTCCAGTGGTTTCGGACTTGTAAAAGGTGACAACCGCCTCGT